>JAHFHF010000009.1:0-17147 GCA_023247055.1 Candidatus Omnitrophota bacterium | reverse complement strand
TATGCAGGAACGCATTCCGCAGTGGGACATGGTTCAAAACTCGCTGTCGGAATGGATTCTCAACACCACGAAATCTTTCGGCAATTACACGGCGGCGCAGGCGGCCATTCTGACCAAAAATACGCTTTTCGTACTGCTGAATATTTTCTTGATGGTCATCCTGGTTTTTATTTTCCTCAAAGACGGCGAGCGCATTTATAATTTTCTTTATACCATCGCGCCGCTTGAACGCAAAAATAAAGCTTTGATTTTCGGACAGGTCAACGACACCTTTGCGGCTGTCATCCGCGGCCAACTTTTGACCAGTTTCGTACAAGCCGCAGCCGCCGGCATTATCTTTCTGCTTCTGGATATTCCAACTCCCCTGCTCTTTGCCGGGCTTACGTTTCTTTTATCGATGATTCCCGTGCTTGGCGCACCGACCGTTTGGGTCCCGCTCGTCGTTTATCTCTATCTGCAGCATCTCTATGTAAAAGCCGCCATTCTGTTCATTCTGGGCATCGGCTTTATCAGCCTAATCGATAATGTGCTCAAACCCGCCATCATCGGAGAGAAAATGCGCTTGCCCTATTTTCTTTTGTTCTTCGGCATGATGGGCGGCATCAAAGTCTACGGCCTCATGGGCATTTTCTTAGCGCCCGTCGTCCTCTCCCTCTTCTTCGCCCTCATCCGCATCTACCGCGAAAAATACCTTTCCGAAAAACCCTGATTGTTTTCTGTTTTAACTCCTTTAGTGATAAGTTGTTATGATGATTGTAAGAATTGGTACAAAATATTGCATTTATATACACATTAAATTGTACTAAATTATACAATATTATTTGACGAAAGCTAGACTATGGCGTATTCTTTAAATTGAGAAAGGGCATACGACATGGCAAGCGAATATCGCGTTAATGCGGATGAACTCATTCAAACTTTAATGGTCTGGGATGAGTTGATTCCCGGACGTGAAAAAATCCATTTAATTGCTTGCGGCGGCACGGCATTAACGCTGCTTGGCTATAAGCCTTCAACCCTTGATGTGGATTTCCTGGTTCCGGTAGAAAATGAATATAAACGCTTAACCGGTTTTTTAAAACAAGCCGGTTATGCGCAAATCAGCGGGCATCGCTGGAAAAGGCCGGATGAAATACTTCTGTTTGATTTGTTTGTGGGTCATGCGGTTTTCACAACAGGACTTTTAGATTCTCCGTTAGCGCCTGGGAAAAATAAAAAAATTCGTGAGTTTAATAAAATCTATTTAGGCGTATTAAACTCTATTGATTTAATCATTACAAAATTATTTAGAGGCAGTGGAGCGGACATGGATGATTGCAAGTTATTATTAGAAAATGAAACGGTGGACTTGGCTGAATTAAAAGAAAGATATAAGGAAACGGCTAAGTATGAAACGGGCGAAGAAAAAGCTTTGCGGAATCTAGAAGTCTTTTTACAAAGAATAAAGGCCTGAGGCGATCTATGAATTCAATGACAAGAGATCAATTGCTGGATAACTTAGCAAGTTATGGCTATCCCCTGGTTAAACCTGTTTTTAATCAACAGGAAGAATTGCTGGAAAATCTTTTAGAGCAGGAGGATGCCCGGCTTTTGGAAGGATTTCCGGTTGTCTTTGTGAACGTCTTGAAAGAAAAACAAGAATTAGTCTGGGAGAACAGTCATTGGCATCCTAATAATCTCTCTAAAAAAGCCCAAAAACGCTTGCCGTATTTTCTTGCTTTTGTTTCTTTCCTTTTGGAAATGGGCAAGGTTGGTGAAAGTTATGAGAATAGAGTTCAAAAATTGCTCTCCATATTCTCGAATGGAAAAAAATTGCGGGATAGCCTCTACGATCCTTTTATGAGATCGGAACCTGTCGAAGTCGACGGGGTCGAATTTTCTACGGAAAGATTAAAAACGGCCTTTCTGACTTATTCTCTTCAACCAACCGCGAACGACAAACTGCAAAACAAAAAACGAGCGTTAGAGCAGGAACTATTGCTTTCCGAAATATTTACGCCACGCCAGAAAACGCTCTTGAGGAAAAAGTCCGAAGGAAAACCCCTGACCAAGACCGAACGGGAATATTTTTCAAGAGTGGTTAAGAAAAGACTAAAAGCCCTGGCTAATAATGAATTGCATCAGTTGGCGCAGCAGTTGCTGTCGGCATAAACATACGGCCGAGGATAAAAAATCTATCCCTTGCGTCGGAACTTTTTAAATTAGCTTTTTCTCGGTGCTCAGTGCTAGGTGCTCGGTGCTTAATTAACGGTGAGGACAACGGCTTCGGGGGGACAAAGCAGGCGGAAGGGCAGGACGCGGCCGTAGCCGATGCCGCGGGAGACAGAACAGACTGCGCCTTTGACTTGCACAATACCCGCGGCATAATCGCGGCCCATCATGGTGTGCGTCAGAAGCGGGCCGATCAAGGGCAGGCGGACTTGGCCGCCGTGGGAATGCCCGGAAAACGAAAGATCGATTTCGTTTTCGCCAATGTCGTAGAAAGCATCGATCGAATGCGTCAGTAGAAAATTGATTTTCCCGGCATCATAATTTTCCAGGGTTTTACGGATATTGGCGCGTCCCGTCGTCGGGTCATCCAGGCCGTGGATTAAAATAGCCGTTCCCTCAATATTAATTTCTCGTGTTTCGTTTCTCAAAACCACAATCCCCGCGCCTTCCAGACTTACTTTCAGTTCTTCCGTAGGATTTGAATTCTTGGGCTGGGGCTGCCCCGGAAAGTTATGCAGAAGAGCGTCCACGATACGGTAATCATAATAATCATGATTGCCGAAAACCGCAAAAAAACCATGCCGGCATTTCAGCTGGGACAAGGTTTTGACAGCAAGCGGGACGCCTTCCGCGCAGTCAATGATGTCCCCCGTCAAAACAATTAGATCAAAAGTTTCGGCGGCGAGTTTTTCAAAAAACCGGGCCATGGCCGGGTTCGGGCCCGCGAAATGAATGTCAGAGAGGTGCAGGACGCTCAACGGCCGCTCTGTTGTTTTACGCAGGTGTATTCCATGACGGCTGATGCGGAAATCATGCACCTCAACCTTGTGCATCCAGAGAAAGAGAAAAGCGGCGGAAAGTAATAAAACACTGATGAGGATCATAAAAGTCTAGCGTTTAGCGTACAGCGTGAAGCGTCCAGAAAAAAACGAACCGTCCTAATCCTAAACGCTATACGCTCCACGCTCTACGCTATTTCTCAAACGCTTGCTTCAAGAGCGTTTCAAGTTCACCGGAGTCACGCAGTTGATGCAGGATGTCGCAGCCGCCGACTAGTTCGCCGTTGATAAAAATCTGAGGGAACGTCGGCCAGCTGGAATACTGCGGCAGTGCCGCGCGAATTTCAGGGTTAGCAATGATATCCACACTCTTGAACGGATAAGAGAATCCTTTCAAGACCTGCACGCTGGCCGCGGAAAAACCGCACTGCGGCGCCTCAGGCGTGCCTTTCATAAAAATCACAAGCTTGTTATTTTTGATATCGGATTCGATTTTTTGAATGACTTCCTGTGACATACTCTTTCTCCTTTTACTGGTTTTGCGTAGGGGCCAGGCATGCCTGGCCCCTACAAAATCATTAAAGGGCCGCTGTTTTTAACTGCAGCGCATGAATACGCTCATCCGCCAGTTCTTCCTGCAAAGCCTTGTTCACCATTTGATGCTGTTGAATGAGTTTTTTACCGTGAAACCCGCTCCATAAGACAGCCACAAAAAAATGATCGCGCGTGCCGGTTGTGTCCTGCACTGTAATTTCCGCGCCGGGAAAAGCAGCGGTCAGTTTGGCTTGAATCGCTTGAGGATCGATCATAAGAAACCATCCTTAAAAAATTTATTCCGTTATCCTGAACGCAGGGAAGGATCTCAAAGCCCTACAAATCTTGTCCCGCCGGCCTTTGAGATTCTTCGCTGAATTCAAACAGATCAAGTCCGCTCAGAATGACAAACACTTGATTATTCTACGCGATTTCTTTTTTGACCTTTTTGAAAGGCCAGAAGATTTTTCGCCATCTCGCCCACGAGTCTTGTGCGGGCCTCAACGCTGGCCCAAGCCACATGCGGCGTAATCAGCAAATTCGGTGCCTTCAACAACGGATTATTTTTTTGCGGCGGCTCTTGAGCCAGAACGTCGAGCGCGGCCCCTCGGATCTGCTTTTGTTTTAAGGCCCTCAAAAGAGCCGCTTCGTCAATAATGCCTCCGCGCGCCATGTTAATCATAAAAGCCGAAGGTTTCAAGAACGCCAATTCCCGGGAACCGATCAATCCGCGCGTTACCGAAGTCAGCGGCGTATGAATGCTGACAAAATCCGAACGTTTGAGCAGGGCCGTCAGAGGCACCCGTTCTACTTCCGCATTCTTTAGATATTTCCGTCCGGGAATCTTTGCTGTAAGGATGCGCATGCCAAGGGCCCGCGCCACCTGGGCCACGCGTTTACCGATGTCGCCGTAGCCAATGATTCCCAGCGTCTGTCCATGGACTTCATGAATGGCCGTGGGTGCCAGAGTAAAAAAACGGGAGGAGGCCCAGGCCCCCGCTTGGACGCGCCCTTCAAGGTCTTTGAGCTGCGTGGCCAGTGAAAGAATGAAGGCCATCGTCAGCTGCACCACGCTTTCCGTGGAATAACCGCGCACGTTTGTGACTGCCACTTTGTGGCGGCGTGCGGCCTCCAGGTCGATGTTATTATAACCGGTCGCGGCAATGTGCAGCGAACGCAAACCCGGAAGTGCTTTAAAGATATCGGCCGTAAATACGCATTTGTTGGTCATCCCATGCGCGGCGCCGCGGCAGCGCTTGACGATCTGGCCGGAAGTCGAATGGGCATGCGTCACAAGACGGCCGGCTTTACGGATAGGCGCAAATGAAATATCGCCGTAATCCACAGTGCCTGCGTCCAAAAAAACAATCGTGTCTTTCGCCATAGTTACTTGGGCGTTTTCCCCTCATCCTAACCTCTGTGCGGAGACAGAGACAATCATGCCTAACTCTGCTGGAGTTAGGTCATTCTTGCCTTCGCCCCTAAGGGGAGAAGGAATAGTTCGGTTAGCCGTTAGGAAAAAAAGGGACAGGCTCCATGCAGTGCCTGTCCCCAAAAGCTAAACGTTCTTTGTATTTTATTAAACAGCAGCCGGCGTCCGCTTGCGGACAAAGGCATGGGTCGCATGGCCGTAAAATACTTCCGCGGCTTCCATGACCGTTTCCGAAAGCGTGGGATGCGGATGAATGCTGTTGGCAAGATCAAACGCTGTCGCGCCCATCTCCACCGCAAGCACGCCTTCACTAATCAATTCTCCGGCGCCATGGCCGCAGATACCCACGCCGAGCACACGTTCGGTCCCAGGTTCAAGAATCAGCTTGGTCATGCCGTCGGTACGGTCCAGCGTCAAAGCGCGGCCGGAAGCGGACCAGGGAAATTTAGCGACTTCAACGGCGATGCCCTTCTGCTTGGCTTCGGTTTCTGTCAAGCCGCACCAAGCCACTTCGGGGTCGGTAAAAACCACGGCAGGAATAATGAGATTTTCCGCACTGGATTCACCGCCGGTGATGGCATCGACTGCAATCCGCGCTTCTTTGGACGCTTTGTGCGCCAGCAAAATGCCGCCCGCGCAATCGCCGATCGCATAAATATTCGCGTCTGTGGTTTTCTGTTGTTTATCGACCTGGATAAAGCCTTTGCTGTCACGGGTCAGTTTTGTGTTCTCAAGCCCCATATCATCGCAGTTCGGTACCCGGCCGACGGAAATCAGAACACGGTCATAAAGTTCCGTGACTTCCCGTCCTTCATGCTCCATCACCACTTGAATTTGTTTTTTGTGCGTGGCCATTTTAACGACCTTGGCCTTGAGCCGCAGTTCTTTGAAGGCTTTCTGCACGTAATCTTTCACGGGACGGATCAAATCGGGATCCGCGCCTGCCAGGATCGTGTCCATGGCTTCTACCATGACCACGCGGCTGCCGAGCGCGGCATAGACCGTTCCTAACTCCATGCCGATGTAGCCGCCGCCGACCACAAGCAGGTCCTGCGGAATTTCTTCCAGTTCGAGCGCTTCGGTGGACGTCATAATGCGTTTATTGCCCAAATCAAAAAGCGAAGGCAGCGCCGGCTTGGAGCCGACCGCCACAATGGCTTTTTTATACTTGATGAATTTCTGGCCCTCCGGAGTTTCGACGCGCAGCGTGTCATTGCCCTCAAAATAACCGCGCCCGGTCATGACTTCAACCTGCCGGCGCTGGGCAATGCCGCGAATCCCCTGTGACAATTTGTCCAGCACGCCTTCTTTCCACTGGCGCATGCGGTCGAGATTAATGGCGGGTTTTCCAAACTCAATGCCGCGCGCCGCAGAGTCGTGCGTTTCCGTAATTAATTTTGCATTGTGCAAAAGCGCCTTGGACGGAATACAGCCGCGGTTTAAACAAACGCCGCCAAGACGGTTTTCCATCTCCACCAGAATGACTTTTTGGCCTTTGTCCGCGGCATAGAAAGCGGCCGCATATCCGCCCGGCCCGGCGCCAAGAACGACGATATCGGTGTCCATTATTTTCTACCTTTCTTCTGTCCGGCGGGCTTGCCCGCCTTCTGTGTGGCGGGAACAGCCTTGGCTTTCTGAGCCGCTCCGAGGCGCAAATCAGAAGCTGAGAACTTATTTAAAATTTCGGCAAAATCCACCACAAAACGCGCCGCAGAACCGCCGTCCAAGACCCGGTGGTCATAGGAAAGCGCGATCGGCATGCGGTTTTGAATGACAATTTTTTTTCCGTCCACAACGGGCTTGGGTCCGCCGCGGCCGATCCCCAAAATGGCCACTTCTGGCTTGTTGATGATGGGCGTGAAATGTGTTCCGCCGATCATACCCTGATTTGAAATCGTAAAAGTCGCGCCTTGCAGGTCTTCTGACGCGACCTTACGGTCACGCGTTTTTTGTGCAAGTTCTGCAAGTTCGATCGAAAGTTCAAGGAAGCTTTTCTTGTCGACGTTCTTAATCACCGGAACAATAAGCCCCTGCTCCGTATCAACGGCAATGCCGAGATTGTAATATTCCTTGTAAACGATTTCACCCGCGGCTTCATCCAGGCTGGAATTGAAGATGGGATGTTTTTTTAAAGTCTCGACAACGGCCTTGAGAATAAAAGGCGTAATCGTAAGACTGGCCCCCTTTTTCTTATACTCGTCGACAAAATTTTTACGCACCGCCATGACGCCATCGACGGAGATTTCGTCAAACTGCGTGACTCGGGGCGTATGGGTCCAGGAAGCCAGCATCTGCGCACTGATGGCTTTACGCAGCGGCGTGATTTTTTTACGCGTGACTGGGCCCCACTTGGAAAAATCCACGGAAGGCGCGGCCGCTTTAGCCGAAGAGACGGACGGAGCAGCGCTTTCTTTGGCCCCTGAAAAGGCGCTGGCTTGTAAAAAGTTAATGTATCCTTTAAGGTCAGCCATTGCAATACGGCCGCCGGATTCACTGCCTTTGACGCGTCCGAGATCAATCCCAAGATCGGCCGCAACTTTACGGACGGTCGGAGAAGCCGGCGGGGCAAACCCGGTTTTGGAAACGTACTGATACGGACCTGCCTGCGCGGGAGCCGGAGCCAACATTTGCACGGCCGAAGCATGCTGCGGCGCTGCTTGCGGCGCGGAAGCCGGGACGGCCGGAGAAGCCGTACCATTTTGCGAAAGAACTGCAATCAATCCGCCGACCGGGACTTCGTCGCCTTCTTTGACTGCAATTTTAGAAATACTGCCGGCTCCCGGAGACGGGATAGTCGCCACGGCCTTATTGGTCTCAAGTTCAATTAAAATCTGGTCTTTCTTGACGGATTCGCCTTCTTTGACAAGAACGGCGACAACCGTTCCGGCTTCAACGCCTTCGGCTAGCTGTGGAACTCGGACTTCCATGCGGATGACTCCTTAATTAAAAAAACAATCGGGGATAAGCACCGTGCACTGAGCACCTAGCACGGAGTGAAAAACTATTGAAAAATCTCTCCCAAAAAAGTGTAAGTATTCCAGTCGGAATTCTATGATATTCTTTAATTTTCAGAGATTTTCTCAGCACTCACGGCTCATTACTCTTGCTTATTCTCGGTGCTCCGTGCTCGGTACTCGGTGCTTTTATACTATAAACAAACCGGATAAACCTTTTCAGGATTAACGCCCAAGTCTTTGATGGCTTTTGCAACGACCGCTTTTTCAACCTGGCCTTTTTGGCTGAGTTGATACAGCGTTGCAATCGCGATCATCTCGGCATCGACCTCGAAAAAGCGCCGTAAATTTTCGCGCGTATCGCTGCGGCCAAAACCGTCGGTGCCCAAATTCATCAGACCGCCCGGCACCCACGGCGCAATCTGATCGGCCACAATCTTCATGTTGTCGGAAGCAGCGATAAAAACGCCCTTTTCATTCTTAAGCAGCGTTTCGACATAGGACTCGCGCGGTTTTTCTTCCGGATGCAGCATGTTCCAGCGCGCGGCGGCAAGAGCCTCAGCGCGCAAACGCTTGTAATTGGTCGCGCTCCAAAGATCTGCCGATACATTGTAAGCTTCCAGAATTTCCTGCGCCCGGATGGCCTCATTCAAAATAGCGCCGCTGCCTAAAATGTGCGCTTTGTCTTTTTTGCCTTCTGCGCCTGGGCGGAATTTATAGAGCCCTTTTAAAATGCCGTCGCGGCAGCCGGCCGGCATCTCGGGCATACCGTAGTTGCCATTGTGCAGGGTCAGATAATAAAAAATTTCTTCGCCGTCTTGATACATGCGTTTCAAACCGTCCTGCAAAATCACGGCGATTTCATAGGCAAACGCCGGATCGTAGGCTATGACCGTCGGAATGGTGCTGGCAATTAAATGGCTGTGGCCGTCCTGGTGCTGAAGGCCCTCGCCGTTGAGCGTCGTGCGGCCGGCTGTTGCTCCGAGTAAAAAGCCCTTGGCCCGGATATCACCCGCAAGCCAGATCTGATCGCCCACACGTTGAAAACCGAACATCGAATAATAAATATAAAACGGAATCATGTTAATGCCGAGGTTGGCGTAGGCCGTCCCGGCGGCAAGGAAGGAAGACATCGAACCGGCTTCATTGATGCCCTCTTCTAAAATCTGGCCGTCTTTGGCTTCCTGATAAAAAAGCAGAGTGTCGCTGTCAACGGGATCATAAAGCTGGCCTTTGGGCGAATAAATACCGATGGCGCGGAAGAGCGCATCCATGCCGAAGGTACGGGCTTCATCCGGAATAATCGGCACGATATTTTTACCGATATCTTTGTGCCGCAATAATTTGGTCAAAATGCGCACAAACGCCATGGTCGTCGAAGCCTTAAGCTCGCCGGAAGCCTTGCAAAACTCTTCAAAGAAATCCATGCCCGGCATCGGGGCTAAGGGCGGATTCGTGCGCCGCTTGGGAACAAAGCCGTTGAGTTTCTTACGGCGCTCCAAAAGATAGCGGGTTTCGACACTGTCTTCAGGCGGGCGGTAGAACGGCGCTTCAACCACGTCTTCATCAGGAATCGGAACATTGAAACGTTCGCGGAATTCGCGCAGTTCTTTTTCGTTCAATTTTTTCTGCTGGTGCGTAATGTTGCGGCCTTCGCCGGCTTCGCCAAGGCCATAGCCTTTGACGGTCTTGGCCAAAATAACCGTGGGCTGGCCTTTGTGTTCGGTGGCGGATTTATAGGCGGCATACACCTTCTGGGGATCATGACCGCCGCGCAAAAGATAACGCAGATCGTCGTCGCTCAGATGGTTGACTAATTCGAGAAGTTCGGGATATTTGCCGAAGAAGTTTTTACGGATGTAACTGCCGTGAGCCACCGAATATTTCTGGTATTCACCGTCGACCACTTCTTCCATGCGCTTCAGCAGCAAGCCGCTTTTGTCTGCCTTTAAAAGCGGATCCCAATTAGAACCCCAAATGACTTTGATGACGTTCCAGCCTGCGCCGCGGAAAACGGATTCCAATTCCTGGATGATTTTGCCGTTGCCGCGCACCGGACCGTCCAGACGCTGCAGGTTGCAGTTGACGACCCAGGTCAAATTGTCGAGGTTTTCCCGGCCCGCAAGACTGAGCGCGCCCAGTGTTTCAGGTTCATCGCTTTCGCCGTCACCTACATAGCACCAGACGCGCGGCAGCGGGTTTGCGCTGGCATCCGCCGGTAAAAAGCCGCGGGCCTGCAGATAGCGCAGGAAACGGGCGTGGTAAATCGACATGATCGGGCCTAGTCCCATCGAAACAGTAGGAAATTGCCAGAAGTCCGGCATCAGATACGGATGCGGATAAGAAGAAAGCCCCCCGCCTTCGGCCAGTTCCTGGCGGAAGTGGTGCAGCTTTTTAGCGTCGATGCGGCGTTCAAGATAAGCACGCGCGTAATTACCCGGCGAAGCGTGTCCTTGAAAATAAACCATATCCATGGCCGTGCCGTCATCGCCGCCGCGAAAAAAATGATTGAAGGCCACTTCGTAAAGGGTGGCCGAAGACGCAAACGTCGAAATGTGGCCGCCCAGGCCATTATGAATGCGGTTGGCTTTGACGACCATGGCCATGGCGTTCCAGCGGATATAACTTTTAATCTTACGTTCGATTTCGCGGTCGCCTGGATAGACGGGCTCCTGCTCGGGTGGAATCGTGTTAATGTAGGGGGTACTGACGCCGGCCGGAATAGGAATGCCGGATTTACGCAGGCGGGCCGTTAATTTATCTAAAAGAACGCGGGCTTGTTCAGGGCCTTCGTTTTTGAGAATACTGCCGAAAACATACTCGAGCGACTCAAGCCACCGTTCTGTCTCGAGCGGATTTGATTTTTCGGAAGAATCCATAGCCTTTTGTGCCGTTTGCATTTATGCTGTTAGTCCTTGAACAAAATTCCGCCTATGAAATACCTCGACCTGACCTTTGACACCGCCGAACAGAATCTGGCCTGCGATGAGGCCCTGCTGGATATGTGCGAGGATGGTTCCGAGGACGAAATCCTGAGGTTCTGGGAACCCCGATCTGCCTTCGTTGTTTTGGGGTATTCTAACAAAATCAGCATCGAAGTGGCTATAAATTCTTGCAAAGCCTTGGGAGTCCCTATTTTACGCCGTACGTCGGGGGGTGGAACCGTGGTTCAAGGCCCCGGATGCCTCAATTACAGCCTGATTCTTAAAATACCGGCTTCCGGTCTTCTCGCCAGCCTGACCGGTACGAATAGCTTTGTTTTAGGCCGCAACCGGCAGGCCCTGGGCCCTCTCCTTCCAGGGCATCTGGCGGTCCAAGGAACCAGTGATCTGACCCTGGGCAATCTTAAATTTTCAGGCAATGCCCAGCGCCGCAAAAAACAGGCCCTGCTTTTCCATGGCACTTTTCTGCTCACTATGGATCTGTCCCTGATCAGCCGCTGCCTGAACATGCCCGAACGCCAGCCCGACTACCGCCGCAGCCGTCCCCATGCCGACTTTGTCACCAACATTCCCATTTCTGCCGACTCCGTCAAAAAAGCCTTATCCAAAGGCTGGAATTGCAGCAAGCATCTGGCCGATCTTCCTCATGCAGCCATTCAAAAATTAGTTCTCGAAAAATATTCCTGCAAAGAATGGAATGAGAAATTCTGAGCTTTAAAGCAGTGAAAGCCGCTTGTGCTTTGGATAATTACGATGTATTATTTTATATATAGAATGTAATACATAGGAGAACCCGATGAAAAAAATTCCCCGCGCCAGAAATCTCACCTCCGTGCAGATGAAGCCTGAAATTGCAAAGATGCTGGCCCGCTTGGTGGCCCAAGGCATAAGCAAAAGCGAGGTCATCAACGAAGCCTTGCGGCAGTATTTAATTGAAAAAGAGCTTTTAGACCTTCGTCGGCAGCTTCTCCCCTACGCGCAAAACCGAGGTATTTATACGGATCAGGATATCGAACGCCTGCTTACATGAGAATTGTTTTTGATACCAACGTCATTCTCTCCGGATTTTTAACCGTTACCGGCATTTCGGAATATATTTTTGCTCTCGGCATTAAACGGCATGAAGTGATTCTTTCCGATTACATCGTAAGCGAAATCAAGAAGAAGCTGGCATCAAAGCTAAAATTTCCTCCGGCGAAAACCCTGCTGCTTGTTGATTTTCTTTACAAACACTGCGCTGTTCTCAAAGTCAAAACGAATCCGGCTATCCATTTTAAAGACAAAAAAGACATTCCCATTCTCAGCCTGCTTGAAGCGGCGCGGCCCGATTGCCTCATCACAGGAGATAAAGCACTTCTGTCCCTAAAAAAATTCGGCACGACTTTAATTTTGAGTCCCCGCGAAGCCCTTGAAATTCTTTAAAGCCGCGCAAGGAGAAGACATGAGGAAATCTAAACGCAGAGCCCTGCTCAAACGCGAGCTCGCTGAAGAGTCCATGCGAGTACGCGAGAACTCCATGGAGATTTTGTCACTCTACGAGCAGCTCGAAGACGAAATCATAGAAGATTGATGTGGACTAGGCCCGAGAAACTCTTGCTCGGGCACCACGCTTCACAGACCAAGGAAGTCTGTGTAAGCGCTAGGCCCGAGAAACTCTTGCTCGGGCACCACGCTTCACAGACCAAGGAAGTCTGTGTAAGCGCTAGTTTTGTTTCCGGAATAGCCGTTTAAACCAGCCGAGCAGATTTCCCAGCAGGCCCGAATTTTCACAGATGCGGGCACCGCAAAAAATACAGGTCAGATTTTCCGCAGGCACTTCCTTTTGGCAGGACGGGCACAGAGCAAACTTTTTGCCGAAATGGTCGCGTTCCACCCATTTGCGCACTAATTTTTCGGGCGGCATTTCTTCCGGCAGTTGTTCCCAATCTTTAAGATCTTCATTAACCATATTGTTTAAATTTGCTTCGTCTCCGCGCGGTGGCAGAGACAATCATGCATAACTCTGATGGAGTTATGTCATTCTCGTCATTGCCAGCCCATCAAAGTTTGAGGGGCGAAGCAATCTCAAAGAAAAAACGAGATTGCTTCGACTTCGGTTGGATGCTGTCTCGCAATGACGCGCGAGAGTTAGGAGCGGCTTCTCAAAGCATCAATCAGAAGCAGGGTCAGTTTTCCGACCAGCCAGACCGTAAAAAGCAAGAGCAGCACGCCCACAATCAGCCGTAGAAAAAATCCCAGCACCAGAATCAGCGGCAAAAGCAAAACGCCGATGACGGAGATGACACCCAACAGAACGATCATGGCAAGACCAACGAGGAATGCTTTCATAAGAGACCTCCAGAATAATGTCAAAAGGTCAAAACGTCACTAAAAGGCATTCTATCACCAGCGAAGCTTTTATCTTTATGACTTTCGATGCTGTGACTTTGTGACCTGTTGACCTTTTGACTTATTGCTACTTCCCACTCGCCTTCAAGGCTTTCTCAATCACTTTCAATGCCGCTTTCAATTGCGCCGGCGTATGCGCCGCGGAAATGAAATTGGCCTCAAACTGCGAGGGTGCGAAATAAAGGCCTTGTTTAAGGCAGGCATGAAAAAAACGGCCGTAGCGGGCCGTGTCGCAGTTTTTGGCCGAGGCATAATCCGAAACGTGCTGCGGCGTGAAAAAAAGCGTAAACATCGAGCCGGAGAGATTGAGTTTAGCCGGAAAACCAAGATCGCAGAGGACGTTTTCGAGCCCGGCATAAAAGCAGGCTGCTTTTCCATTCAAGGTATGATAAAAATTTTTTACCTCCAATTGCTCCAAAACCCAAAGCGCCGCGCTGACAGCCAGCGGATTGCCGGAAAGCGTGCCGGCCTGATACACCGGGCCATTCGGCGCGAGTTTATCCATGATACCGGCACGGCCGCCGAAAACCGCAAAGGGCAGGCCGCCGCCGATGATTTTTCCGAGGCAAGTCAGATCCGGTTTGACGTTATAGATTTCCTGCGCTCCGCCCGGGGCCAGGCGGAAACCGGTGATCACTTCGTCGAAAATCAAAAGGGCGCCGTGCTTTTGTGTCAGTGAGCGCGCGAGATTCAAATAACCGGATTCGGGCACAACCACGCCCATGTTGGCCGGCACCGGCTCAAGAATAAAAGCGGCGATTTCTTTCCCCTGTTCCAGAAAAATTTTGGCCAGCGCTCCGGCATCGTTGAAAGGAACGGTCAGCGTCAACGCAGCCAATTCCTCAGGAATTCCGGCGGAATCCGGGGTGCCAAACGTTGCCCCGCCGGACCCGGCCTTGATCAGCAGGCTGTCGACGTGGCCATGATAACCGCCGTCAATTTTGAGGATTTTTTTGCGGCCCGTAAAGCCGCGCGCCAAACGAACAGCGCTCATGACCGCTTCAGTGCCGGAGGAAACAAGACGGCATTTTTCAATGGCTGGAAAAAATGCCGGAATACGCCGGGCCGTTTCGACTTCACCGGCCGTGGGCGCGCCGAAACTCGTGCCGCGCCGCACAGCCTGCGCCAGCCGGCGCAGCAAGCCCTCGGGCGCATGGCCAAAAATCAACGGGCCCCAGGACGCGCAGAAATCCAGATAGCGTTTTCCATTTTCGTCCCAAATAAACGCGCCTTTGCCGCGGCGGATAAACAGCGGATCGCCGCCCACGCCGCGGAAAGCGCGTACCGGCGAGTTAACGCCGGAGGGAATGTGGCGCTGGGCGAGGAAGAATAATTTTTTATTTTTAGACATCATTGAGGTGGGTAAGCATGAGTCATAAAGTCATAAGGACACAAAGTCAAAAGAGCAGACGGTCGAAACTAATAGTTCTGTAAATTTAAATCTTTCGATGCTTTTAAAATGACTCCCTGTTTTGCTTTTTCTGTGCCTTTGTAACTTTTTGACGTTGCGACTTATTCTTCCGTTCCCGCATACTTCTGCTTCAAGCTTTCAACCACGGCGGCATCGGCAAGGGTGGTGGTGTCGCCCAGCGCTTTGCCTTCGGCAATGTCGCGCAAAAGACGGCGCATGATTTTGCCGGAGCGGGTTTTGGGGAGATCGGCAGTGAAAATAATATCGTCGGGTTTGGCAATCGCGCCTATTTTTTTAGCGGCATGCTGTTTAAGTACCTCAGCGAGCGCCGCAGACGTTGCAACGCCTTCTTTGACCGTCACAAAAGCCACGAGGGCCTGACCCTTGATGTCATGCGGTTTGCCCACGACCGCAGCTTCTGCGACGGACGGATGATCGACGAGCGCGCTTTCGACTTCCATGGTGCCGATGCGGTGGCCGGCCACATTCATAACGTCATCGACACGGCCCATGAACCAAAAATAGCCTTCCTCATCACGGTGTGCGCCGTCGCCGGCAAAATAAAAACGGCCCTGCCATTTAGACCAATAAGTCTGCTGATAGCGCGCATCATCATTGAAAATTGTCCGCAGCATTGAAGGCCAAGGTTTCGTGATGGCCATAAAACCGCCGCCCGCTTTCACGATCTGACCTTCTTCATTCAAAATCTCGGCCGCAATACCAGGGAATGCGCGTGTGGCCGAA
Source organism: Candidatus Omnitrophota bacterium (assembly GCA_023247055.1). GTDB lineage: Bacteria > Omnitrophota > Omnitrophia > Omnitrophales > Aquincolibacteriaceae > JAHFHB01. Next base: position 1,752 of record JAHFHF010000009.1, on the reverse strand, counting down.
CCGGGTTTCGTGGTTGTCAGGCCGGGCAAGGGTGTGACCATGATGGCTCCGGTCTCGGTTTGCCACCAGGTGTCTACCACCGGGCAGCGGCTGCCGCCGATTTGTTCCTGATACCAGATCCAAGCTTCCGGATTAATTGGTTCGCCGACACTGCCCAAGAGGCGCAGCGAGGAAAGGTCGCAGCGTTTGACCCAATCGGTTCCCCATTTCATAAAAGCGCGAATCGCCGTAGGGGCCGTGTAGAAAATTGTCACTTTGTATTTTTCAATCAACCGCCAAAAACGGTCTTTTTCAGGCCAGTCCGGTGAACCTTCATAAATAAAAACCGTCGCACCGTTGGAAAGCGGGCCGTAAATGACGTAACTGTGCCCCGTGATCCAGCCAATGTCGGCCGTACACCAATAAACATCTTCATCCCGCATGTCAAAAACCCATTTTGTGGTCGCATAGACGCCCGTGAGATAGCCGCCGGTCGTATGCACAATGCCTTTGGGTTTGCCCGTCGTTCCCGAGGTGTAAAGCGTAAAAAGCATGTCTTCGGCATGACAAGAAACGGGCGCCGTAAACTCTGCGGCTTTTTGCATTTCTTCGTGCCACCATAAATCCCGGCCGGATTTCATTGTGCAGACCGGTTCTTTTTCATCGCGGCGGTAAACAATGACTTTTTCAATGGAAGCAGTCCCCTGCAAAGCTTCATCGGCGGCTTTCTTCAACTCAATGCGCTTGCCGCGCCGCCAGCCGAAATCGGCAGTGATCAGAGCGCGCGCCTCGGCATCGTTGATGCGGTCACGCAGCGATTCGGCGCTGAAACCGCCGAAGACCACGCTGTGCACAAGACCAAGCCGCGCACACGCCAGGCAGGCAATCACCGCTTCCGGGGTCATCGGCATGTAGACGGCAACACGGTCGCCTTTTTGCAATCCAATTTTTTTCAGGACATTTGCGAAGCGATTGACTTCGCGGTAAAGATCCCCATAGGTCAGCGTGCGCGTATCGCCGGGCTCGCCTTCCCAAATCAGCGCCTTTTTTTTGCTCCGGGCATGTTCGCCGCCTTTTTCATCCAGCACATGGCGGTCCACACAATTGACACAGGCATTGAGTTTGCCTTCTTTGAACCACTGAGCATGCGGCGGCTTCCAGTCGAGGGTGGTCTTCCACGGATTGTCCCATTTCAATTCTTTGGCCCATTTTTCCCAAAATTTTTCAGGATCGCGGGCAGCGGTTTCATAAACCGAGGCATCGCGGCTATTGGCTTTGGCTTTGAAGTCTTCAGAGGGGGGGAAATTGCGGGTTTCGCTGAGAAGAACGTCGATGGAAGGGTGGGTCATCGCTCATCAAACTTCCAGCCCGCGTAGAGATGGTAATCATTGATCGTCGCGGGATAGTCTTTGAGTTGAAAAATGAAATTGGCAATACCGCCTTGGTCAAGCCGCTCCGGATTGGCCATGACGCTGGTGCTGATCTGGGGAATTTTGCGCGAATCGAAGACTACGAGATGAATGCGGATTTCTTTGACTGGATGGCCGATGTTGTTGATCACCAGGCCGCGCAGTTCGTTGCCCTTCGCTCCTTCAAGAGTAAAACCACCGCCTTTGACAATGACTTGCCGGGGCAGTTTTTGAAAACTTTCAATTTCGGGAAAGGCTTCGATATCCATGATTTTTATCGGTAGTTTAAGAGCGGTCTATTATGGCGGGGAAATACGGCCGGGGCAATGGGAAAAACAAGGGGCTTAAAATTCGCGCGGAACGT
>JAHFHF010000127.1 GCA_023247055.1 Candidatus Omnitrophota bacterium | reverse complement strand
CCTGCAGGTTATAAGATGACCCTCCGGATTTTTGCCTGGGACAAGGCCCAAGATAAACAGGCTTATTCGATCGCTCAACATTTCTTTTTGCATGGCCGCGATGTGCCGGTGCCGGCCGATTTGGCCAGCTTTTTTGTGGTTGCGCCCAAGGGATCAAAACAAAAAGAATTCTATGTCACCGTCAACGACGTTTCGCCGCAAGAAATTGACGAAGTTTGGCGGACGTTCGCGGAGCAGCCAATTGATCCCGAATCTAACCTGCCGCCGGGCACGTCACTCTCTAGAAGTGCCGGCGCTGTATCGGATCAAAAAGATCAGATGCTGCCGCTGGGCACGTCACTCTCTAGAAGTGCCGGCGCTGTATCGGATCAAAAAGATCAGATGCTGCCGCCGGACACGTCAGTCCTTAGAAGTGCCGACGCTGTACCTGATCAACAGGATCAGGTGCTGCCGCCGGATTTTATCCGCTATCAGGAAGGCAAAGGCCTCATTTTTAAAACCGCTGATTTCAAATTTGTCCTGCGTTTTTCGCCAAAAGATGTTAACTCTTCGTCATTGCGAGGCAGCGCGCCAACTGAGGCCGAAGCAACCTCAGATACGTCGACCGCGGCGTTGACAGCGGACGAGTTTGAAAAACTGCCGCCGCTTGCGAAGCAACAAGTCATTGCCGAGATTCTGACGCGTGAATACGGCTATAGCGTCTCAACCAATCCCGGACTGCCCATAGGGGACGATCCAGCGCGCGATGCGCTTCAGCAGGGTGTGCCGCACCCAATCACCAGGGCCAAAGGCGGTGAGACGCCCGTTCAATTAGATCGCCGCGAAACCGTGCAGTTTTCTGGTGATAATAGGCGAAGGTTTATGATGCTTCTGGATTTTAACATCCTGCCATTTCGGGGCGACATGCCGCATGACACGCGGGCGTTATATCCCGAAGATATGACCGGGCTTTTTCGGGGCGTTAAGGACGGGATCCGTGGTTTGATCATTGAACTCAAACCTAACGCACAGTCGAAAAAGAGCCAGTTACGGTGGCTGCCTGAGCGCGGACCTTTGGCATGGGCGGGTTTTCTTCCGGACACGGAGCAGGCTATTCGCGAGCAATTTTTGCGTGAATTTGCCGCGGTTGCAGTAGGTGCCGAAAACAGGGACATATCCACTTCCGCGCTTATGCCTGACGATCCTTTCGCTGTTCCTGATTATGCGCACAGCATTCTCGGGTTTTTCCAGCGTACCAGCCGCGAGCCCCTGACGCCCGAAGACGCGGCGCAAATCCTCAAAGGTTCGGAACTAGCCGAACGAATCTTGATGACTCGATCAGGTTTTGCCGCGCACGAACGCAAGGCCCGTTTCGATTTTTTTGCTGAAGGCTTTTTGTCTTTCCAACGGGCCATGGCACCGAACAGAAAAGAAATCGGGTTGCAGGCCGCTCAAAATCATCTAGATCTTAATGTGATTAAAGAGGGAGGTGTTACTCTCGCAGATGTGAATTTAAAAACAGCGTATATCGCATTTCATCCCGAAACACGCCGCCCCGAAATTTACTTGGTGTTGGAAAGTCAAAATCGTTTTTCATACGACACGAGTCTGCGGCGTCTGTTGGAGTTCAAAAATGTGCTGGATAGTTTCAAAGCCGGCGGAGCTGCGCGCTGGATTCAAGACCGCGGGCTTATTCTGGATTCGGCAACGATGAAGCTGACCGTTGAAATCAAAAAGCCTGCAGCCGTGTCATCCTCGAAATCTAATCTAACTTCCGAAGAAGTTTTTGCCGCGTTTCGGGCTTTTGTGCGGGCCGGCCCTGCCAATGCAGTCCAGAGCGTTGTCTTTCCGGTTTTACAGCGGCTGTTGGATCCAAATCTTGAAATGGGCGGCCGGCTGGCCATTCTCAATCGCGGCGCCATCAATGCGCTTGTGACCACGGCCGGGCGGCAGGAGGGGCAGGCGCTTGCGGAGACGTGGCGTCTGTGGCGCGATTTGATCGATCAATTAGACGAATTATCCGACCGGGTCGGCGCTTACCCAGAGGGCATGCGAGAATTTCTCGATATGCTGGAAAAACGTTTGACAGGCGGTGAGCCCGATTCCAATGTGCCTACAGCCCCCCTCCCAGCCTCCCCCGAAGAGCACGGGGGAGGAGAAAAAAGCGCAGCGACGGCCCCAGCGCAGCTTGATGAGCCGCGTCTTGGGACTGCTCCGGCCGCTGTGATGGCAAGAGCGCTTCCAGACCCTGTCATTCCGGCAGAAGCGCGCAACCTTCTCTCGATTTTTGAAAAACTGGGAGTAAGCAAGAATTTTATGGAAGGCTCAGATATTTCCGCGCAATCTCTTGGGCTCAATCCTGAAAAAATAAAAATAAAACATTTTTATGGCGATAGCGCGGTTACGCGCATCCATTTTATCAATGTGACGCAGTACTTCGAAGGTAGGGAGGCTCCTTTGGCGGTGGAATTCAAAGTGGACACGGATCTCAAAAACGGGCAAGTTGAAAAGCGTTCTGTGTTTCTTAATCAAGCGGCGCGATATAGTGAATCAGTCTCAGATTGGTACGCTGTGCTTCAGCAATGGGGACAGGACGGTTACCGGCTGGTTCTCGTATTGAAAGATGGAGAAAAAAGCACTAGTGAACGGTTTGAATTGCGCGGAATTGATGCTGTGACACAGATGCTGCAGCTTCCTCCCAAGCCTAACGCAGGAAAAAGCAGGTTTTTAATCACTGCCGGCGGCGATTACGAGGCCTTTTCCAGCCGTTTGCCTTATCTGATCGACAAATTTGAGCGGAGCGTTACTAAGGGATCTATCGTCTGGAACAAAGAAGATCGCATTCTCACGATCGAGTCGCCGTCGGCACAGCTTGAAATTTATTTTAGGAATACATCCGGCCGCCGGCAAGACGGCACTAATCCAGTGCGTATCTCAGACGATTTTATCGCATTTTTAAATGAGCAGACGGCGGCAAAAAGACCCATGAATAAAAATGCGCTGGCAGGCTGGCTGAACGCGTATGAAGAAGACCGGCAGACTCTGCTGGATCGTGGTAGTGTCAATGCCATCGTCGCGGGGCTCAATGATTTTCGCGGCGGCTATTCGCTAAAATCCATGACCGGGGGACAGACCGGATTAGAGCGTTTTGCGCAAGATGTTCTTGATCTTGTTGTGGCGGAGCGGAGCGCGCGAAGTGAGGTGAGGGGGAAGGGAAAGTTGGAGGGGGAGAGAAAGGTGGAAGGAAAGAAACTGAAGAGAGAGAGTTGGAAGGGGAAAGAGAAAAGGGAAAAGGAAAAAGGTGGAAGGTGGAAGGTGGAAGGTGGAAGGAAAAAAGAAATAAAATCCTCTTTGTCATTGCGAGGCAGCGAACGGGTTGAGGACGCCCGCCTGAAAAAATTTGGCGGGT
>JAHFHF010000083.1 GCA_023247055.1 Candidatus Omnitrophota bacterium | reverse complement strand
CCTGCGTCAGGCTGATCGTCGCATTCGCATTGCCATCCGCACCCTCACCCGTTCCCAAGACAGGGCTGCCAGGCAGCGCCGTCAGATTCGCCTGTACATACGCCGTTCCCGTCACGCCGGGAATAAAATCAAGGCCCTTGGTCTCAATCACAACCGTTTCGGCCGCAGCACCCATATTCGCATTGTCCGCCACAAACACAATCTGGGTCAGGGCATTGGTCAAGAATCCGGCGGGAATATTTTCACCGGAGAGACTCAGCGTATAGTTCTGTTTTGCGCCCGTTCCGATCAAGTAAAAATCTGCTTTGCGTTTATTCTTGTCTTCCACTTCAACTTTGAGCCGCTTCCCGCTCGCAATCGTTGCCGCAAGCACAAGCGAAGTCAGGCTCTGAAGTCCATTAAAGCCCGCCGTCACGTATTCAAAATCCGTTGTATCCGGCGTCGTGCTCGTAAAGGAGAAATTCTTCGTATCCGCCTGCGTCAGGCTGATCGTCGCATTCGCATTGCCATCCGCACCCTCACCCGTTCCCAAGACAGGGCTGCCAGGCAGCGCCGTCAGATTCGCCTGTACATACGCCGTTCCCGTCACGCCGGGCACAAAATCAAGGCCCTTGGTCTCAATCACAACAGTCTCAGCCGCAGCACCCATATTCGCATTGTCCGCCACAAACACAATCTGGGTCAGGGCATTGGTCAAGAATCCGGCGGGAATATTTTCACCGGAGAGACTCAGCGTATAGTTCTGTTTCGCGCCCGTTCCGATCAAGTAAAAATCCGCTTTGCGTTTATTCTTGTCTTCCACTTCAACTTTGAGCCGCTTCCCGCTCGCAATCGTTGCCGCAAGCACAAGCGTCGTCAAGGTCTGAAATCCATTAAAGCCTGCCGTCACGTATTCAAAATCCGTTGTATCCGGCGTCGTGCTCGTAAAGGAGAAGTTCTTCGTATCCGCCTGCGTCAGGCTGATCGTCGCATTCGCATTGCCATCCGCACCCTCACCCGTTCCCAAGACAGGGCTGCCGGGCAATGTGGTCAGGTCTGCCGGTACATACGCTGTACCGCTTACGTTCGGCAGAAAATCAAAATCACCCCAGCGGACATTCAGATGGTGGTTGCTGCGCTGACCGGACACAACGAGTGCCAGAATTTTAATCTTGGTCAAATCAACCTCCTGGAATTCACTCGCTAAAATCTTCCAACGTTGGGCGGTACTCGTGATCCCTTGAAGAAAAACCGAATCTTTTTTACCGTTTTCATCGGTCAATTCAAATTTAACAGAAGTCACCGTACTGTCAGGACTCGCAAGTTCAAGAATAATGCCGTCGGGAAAAGCCGTATTGACATCGATGGTTTCAACGGTTCCTGTGTCTTGCTGGTCATAATTCAGCAAGGCGCCGCCGAAGGAGCTGGTGGTATTGTGGTTAAAAGTCAATGCTGCCTGGGTTTTAGACAAAACATTGACCGTGGTCGTACTGCTAGGGTCTGTGGCCGACTTGCTGACCAACGCTCCCAAGACAGGCGGGTTGCCCAAACTTGTAGCTGGGACGGGAGTGATCTGGCCAGCCGTAATCGCCGGATCCGGATTTTTCTTGGCATTAAAATTTAAACCGTTCGTATTAACTTCGAAAAAACCTGTGCGGGGGCTGCCTGCCAAATTGCGGTCAATGACAAAAACGATTTCTTTGATCGCGTTAAAATCGATCAGCGGATTGGACTGAAGCAGGGATGCCTTTTGAATATCGAACTGCTGAAAACTGGAAGTCAAGCCCGAGAGAAAAACTGAAGCGACGCGGCTGGAAGTGTCTTTAAATTCCACTTTAAAACAATTATTGCTTGTCGTCGTACAGAGGCTGTTATCCGTGCGCATTTCAAACGTAAACTTACTGAAACCGCTTAAATTCTGCGGTCCATTCGGGCTTGCTGCAAAATTAATGACAGAACCCTGAAAACTGCCGTTGATACGGACGTCATAATCCAGCCGAAATTGCGAAGAAGATACCGGCTGGTTGTTCCATGCTGCCATAAAGGGGGCGCCTCCTCCGTTGAAAAAACCCAAAACAGGAAAACCCGGCAGGACGGTGGGGGGATCGGCCGAACGCCACTGGACGGCAGCCTCTTTGTTTGTATTGTACTCATCAATGGCTTGAATAAAACGGTTCAGGGATTCGCGGGTCTCCTGAGAAGCCGTGTCCCCATCCAGGGCTTTTGTAATTTTGTCGGCCAGATAACTGTATTCATACGGCGCATCCTGAACCAAGCCGTCCTGGTTATAAGCATAAACACCTTCTTCACTCACGGCATATTCAACTTTATTGCCGGCTTGCTCATAATCCGTGAGACTCGGTTCACCCCGCAGCCCTGCCGGATGTGAATGCGCAAAAAAGTAGGCTTGATCAAGTAATGTCTTGACGGGCTCAAGAACCAGAATTTCATCTTCACTGCCGCTGGTAAAAAGAACAAGCTTGCCCCGGATCACGGCAAGCCCGACTTCGATATCAAGTTCCGTTAATTTTTTAAGATTTTCTGCCGTGATGGATTTCACAATCACCGCACTGGCGTAATCGGGACTGAGTTGATCAAGCGCATCCTCAAAATTATATTCCGCGGGATAATCGCGCACTTCATTTTCCGGCGTTTCTTCAGCCGGCACTGCTTCAGCAGACACGGCTTCGTCTTCGGTCTGTTCAAGAGGCTGATTTTCGCCGAGAAAATCTTGCGTCGTTTGGAGACTGACATCCGGATTGTCGGATGAAGGAATTTGTTCCTGGGGGATATCCTGAGGGGCAATGACCTGCAGGCTAAAAGTCTTCTCGTCAGCCGTCATGACGGAAGACACCGCGGGCGGAACCATTTGATTTAAGAGAAAAAAGAAAAGACTAAAAAATGCAGTAAATTTCTTAACAGTTTTGACGGATTGGGGTTGACGGTGGGTGTAACTAAATCCCATACAGATGCCTCCAGAACGGCCTGAATTTCATTTCTCCCTTTTAAGAAATGATGGCCTAAGGTTAGCACTTATTTAATGTCTTGTCAAATTCTGAAATTAGTCTGCTTTAAGGAGTTAGAGCATTTAGGTAGAATTGATGGCAGGTGATTAATTTAGCTAGATTATTTATTAAAATAAAATTAAATTTTATTTTAATAAAATAATGTCTTCGATGTTACCGACTAAGGCCGGATTCGAACCAACATGGAAATCTAATTTCCCAAGGGGTTTCAGGCGGATCCGTCCGAACCTCATTATCCCACCTTGGGTCAGATAATCTTACTGCCCGGAGCCGGACTTGAACCGGCACAGGAGTTTAACGTCCCAACGGATTTTAAGTCCGGTGCGTCTGCCAATTTCGCCATCCGGGCAGTAAAAGACATCACTACGGATCTTAGGAAGAAGGTAAGGCGCGGGGCGGAATCGAACCGCCGGATACAGGTTTTGCAGACCCGTGCATTACCACTTTGCTACCGCGCCGCCATGCGAAAGGCTGAATTTAGCGAAGCCGCTGGAGTTGTTCGCCCGTATTGGGGTCAAATTGATATTGTTCAGGAAACGTCTGCCCCGTCCTGGGATTATATTTGGTATGCGCTTCCGCTGCGGCCTGAGGCGCACCTTGCTGATAGGACGGCTGCGGCTGGGTTCCATAAGGCTGCGGCGCATACTGCCCCTGATATTGCTGCTGCATCATCTCCTGACGCATTTCCTTTTTGACCGATTCCTTATTGCGGCGGTTGGCTTCCCCCATCAAGGCGCCGGCCAGTGCGCCTGCACCCGCGCCGATGGCAGTGCCCGCGCCAGCATGCCCCGTCTGATTACCCACAATGGCGCCTAAACCCGCGCCCAGCCCGGCGCCTAAAAGAGCGCCGCTTTCGCGTTCCGTCACGCCGCCCGTTTCCGTAGCGCATCCGCTGAACATTATTAAAGCCATAAGAAGTAACGACTGAATCTTCGACGGTTTCATGACATCCTCCCAATAAGGTTGTTCAAAATTGATACAGGATTAAGACGGCTGAATAAAATGAGGTTTCATTATAGCGGCTTTTTATCTTTTTTGAACCGCTTTTTGGCCGGCCAGGCTTTCAACCCAATCCAGAAGCCGACGCGCCACCGCGGTTTTCGGCTGACGTTTTAAAACCCGGCAGGAGGCCGCGCCATCCAGAAGAGCCACTTCCGTTTTGACAGGTCCAAAAGGAGAGCGTTTGGCCGTAAGCCGGTTGGCCACAATGCCATCGAGCCGTTTGTTCCGGATTTTACGCCGCGCACGCACCAGCCAGTCCTGCGTTTCGAGACAAAAACCGATAACGGTTTGGCCTTTTTTATGCCGCGCAAGAGCCGCCAAAATATCGTTCGTTTTTTCCAGACGAAGATGAAGGCTGCCGGCGCGTTTTATTTTTTTCCGGGAGAGCGTCTGCGGACGAAAATCACACACCGCGGCCGTCATGAACAGCGCATCGCAGCGTTTGAAATGAATGCGGCAGGCCTTTTCAAGTTCTGCGGCTGAAGTAATCCGGATGATTTTGACACCGGCCGGAGCGGCAAGAGCCACGGGGCCGGTAATCAGTGTCACGGCCGAACCGCGGCGGCGTGCTTCGCGGGCAATCGCATAGCCCATCTCGCCCGTCGATTCATTGGAGAGATAACGTACCGGGTCGAGTTTTTCGCGCGTAGGCCCAGCAGTAATCAGGATGCGTTTCAGCGGAACGCGCATGAGGGGTTATTTCTTCAGGAGCCGGGCGGCTTTTTGCAGAATCGTGGAATTTTCGGCGATATGCCCCAGGGCTTCTTTGCCGCAGACAAGGTCTCCGACGATCGGGTCCACTACATGATAGCCCGTCTCGCGCAGCGTCTTTAGATTGCGCCCAGTCAACGGATGGGCCAGCATTTGATCGTTCATGGCTGGGACAAGAAGCACCGGCTTGAGCGTCGCCAAAATGATTGTCGAAGCCAGATCGTCTGCAAAACCGGCCGCCAGCCGGGCCAAAAAATTGGCCGAGGCCGGAGACACCAGGACCAGATCCGCTTCCTCGGCCAGCGACGTATGGATGACCCCATACGGCGTTTCCGCCGAGAAGAAGTCGGAATAAACCGGCTCGCCGCTCAACGCACGCAGCGTCAAAGGCGTCACAAAATGTTTGGCACAGCCGGTAAGCACGCAGACGACCCGCGCGCCCTCTTCACGCAGGGCCTGGACCAGGTCACCGGCCTTATAGGCGGCAATGCTGCCTGTGACGATATGGACAATCGTCTTGTTATTCAGATTTTTTTGATTTTTTGCCGGCATGTTCGTACCAGACTTTCTGTGCCGCAATCTCTTCAAGCGCAATTGTTGAGACTTTCTTCGAGTTTGTTTCGACGAGCGGCGTTGCGCCCTGCGTCAACTCATTGGCGCGTGCGGCAGCCGTCAAAACAAGCTTGTAGTGGCTCGATTGACTTGATTCTTCTTTTTTCAGCAGCTTTTCAAGCGGGATATAAGCCATTTATTTTTTCCTCCTTTGATCTTCAAATTTTTGGATACATTCTTCGACTTCGCGGACGGTCTGTTCCAAATTCTGGTTCATGATGGTAAAGTCATAGAGGCTTGCAGCCTTGATTTCTTCCTGCGCCGCTTCGATGCGGCGGTCAATTTCCGCGGGAGTCTCCGTATTTCTGCCTTCAAGCCGCTCACGCAAAATTTTGACCGACGGCGGCAGGATAAAAATCGAGGCCCGCTGCCGTTTGTCTTCCAGAGTTTTTTTAATGTTTTCAGCCCCCTGCACGTCAATGGCCAAAATCACTTTTTTGCCCGCTTGAATGGCTTCCAGAACATGCTTTTTCGGCGTCCCGTATTGATTGCCGAAAACCCGCGCATACTCAAGCAGCGCGCCCTGTTTTTTCATGGCCTCGAACTCCGCCGAGGAAAGGAAAAAATAGTCCTCGCCGTTTTTTTCGCCGGCACGGGCCTTGCGCGTCGTGGCTGAAACCGACCGCACCCAATCTGAATGACGCTTTAAAAGCCGGTCAACCACCGTGGTCTTGCCGCAGCCGGACGGGGCTGAGAGCACAATCAAAAAACCGCTGTCTTTGCGCGCGGCGCCGGCTTTATTCGACATTCTGGACCTGTTCGCGGACTTTTTCGACTTCTCCTTTTAAAAAAACAACCTCTCGGGTAATTTCAAACAGCTGGGCCTTGGAACCGATCGTGTTGATTTCCCGGTGCATTTCCTGGCACAGAAAATCAAGTTCGCGCCCAACCTGGCCGTCGCCGGAAATTTTTCTCGCAAATAAATCAAAATGGCTTTTAAGCCGCACCAACTCCTCGGTAATATCGCTTTTCTCCGCCAGCAGCGCGGCTTCACGGTAAAGCCGGTCTTCGTCCATCTGCGTATCACTGAGCAGTTCCGACAATTTGGTTTTGAGCCGGACAAAAACAGCCTGGGTGCGGCCTGCGGCGAGTTCCCGGATACGGGCCACGGTGCTGCTCATCAGGCCCAAGCGTTCCTGGATATCTTTGGCCAGCTTGGTACCTTCTGTGCGCCGCGAGATCAAAAGCGTTTTGAGGGCTTTTTCCAAGACCCCTTTAAAGTTGTTCCAGCGTGCGGAATCGCTCTCCTGCCTGTTTTCCGGCCCTGTCAAAACGCCCGGCAGTTTGAGGATATCCGTAAAGGCGATCGGATCTTTCAGGCCCAGCTGGGATTGAAGCTTGCGCATCTCTTTAAGATAACGGCGGGCCGCCTTTTCATCCATTTCCAGCGTACGCACGTTTCCAGCTTCCCCCTCCTGGCTGATATTAAGCGAGATTTTTCCCCGGGGGATCTGGCTTTGGATCAAATCGCGAATCGCATTTTCAAAGACCATTAAAACCGACGGTATTTTGAACGAAGTATCAAAATGACGGTGATTGATCGACCGGATCTCGACCACCCAGCCCCCCTCTTTTTTGCCAGCCTGGACGCGCGCAAAACCGGTCATGCTGTGAATCATAGAAGGATCGCGGTTCTTAAAGAAATCAGGGCTGTTTCAAAGGCAGTCATAAAGTCAGGCATTATAAGAAGGCCACGGCAGAAGTGTCAAGGTGCATAGCATCTCAGACCCTGCCGTTCATGTGCCAAAAGTGGGAAACCTTATACGGCTACGTTTTTAAACAGCCTGAGTTAGGTCTGAAATCTAAGCCAGGCTGGCTAGGTTCTGCTGGCATTTGAGAGTCATTCCTTCTCCCCCCTTGGGGGGAGAAGGAGAATCGGTTAAATGTCAACAACAGAACCTAAGAGGTCTTTGGCGGCTTTGGCCGGGTCTGCGGCGGCCGTAATCGGCCGTCCCACTACGATATAGTCGGAGCCGGCATTGAAAGCTTCCCGGGCGGAAAAGGTGCGTTTTTGGTCCCCAGCCGCTTCCCCCGCCGCACGGATGCCCGGCGTCACAATCAAAAAATCGGACTTAAACTCTTTACGCAACAGGGTCACTTCGCGCGGCGAACTGACCACCCCATTCAGACCCGCCTGTTTTACTAGTTTGGCCAAGTGCAGCACCTGATCTTCAAGACCGCGCTGGATGCCCAGATCGTCCTTAAGGTTTTGAGGCGTATGGCTCGTCAGAACCGTGACCCCTAGAATCAGCGGCTTTTTTTGACCGTCGCGAACGCGCTGTTCGACGATCTTGCGGGTGGTTTTCATCATCTCAAGACCGCCCAAGGCGTGCACATTGAACATGTCCACTTCGTATTCCGTAATCACGGCTGCCGTTTTTGACACCGTATTGGGAATGTCATGCAGCTTCAAATCCAAAAAAACCCGGGCCCCCTGCTTTTTAACCAGTTCGACCGCTTTCCAGCCATGGGCCGTAAAAAGTTCAAATCCGATTTTGTAAAACCGGACAAGCGGGCCGAGGGTTTTGACGAGTTTGCGCGCAAAATCCAGGCTGGGCGTATCTAAAGCGACAATGACTTTATCCTGATTTTCCTTACTCATAAATGGCTGAAACTCCCTCTAAGATCCGCAATCCGTGCGAGCCGGTGCCTGACACCATAGGCCCTCAGGCCTTCCAGAATGTCGAGCGTAGCGCGGGGATTGACAAAATTGGCCGTACCGACAGCAACCATGTCGGCCCCGGCAATAATGAATTCTAAAGCATCGGAGGCTGTCATAATACCACCGGCCGCAATAACGGGCACCTTATAATTTTTTTTCACTTCATAGACATAGCGCAAAGCGATGGGTTTAATCGCAGGCCCGCTCAAACCGCCGGTGATATTGGCGAGACGCGAACGGCGTTTTTCGATATCAATCGCCATGCCCTTCAAAGTATTGATCAAACTCAGACCATCGGCGCCCGCCTCCAGCACATCACCGGCAATTTCAAGCACATCGCCCAGTTCCGGTGAAAGCTTGGCAAAAAGCGGCAGGTCGGTCTCCTGCCGTGCCGCGCGTACGGCATCTTTCATCCGGGCTTTTTTCTTCATGCCATGGGTACCGCCTTTTTCCACATTGGGGCACGACAGATTAAGTTCAATGGCTTTGACCACGTTTTTGTGTTTATGGAGCATGCGGGTCAGCAGGCTGAAATCCCCCTCGTTTTCTCCGGCAATATTGGCAATCAACGGTGTTTTGATTTTGGCAAAATAAGGAATCTTATGCTCGATAAAATCTTCAATGCCTTTATTCTGCAGGCCGATCGCATTGAGCATCCCGCCCGTAGTCTCAAAAATACGCGGCATGGGATTACCGGCACGCGGCTTCACGGTCACGGTCTTCGTGATAATCGCTCCCAATTTTTCATAATCCACGAAATCCGAATACTCCCCCGTGGTCCCGAATGTTCCTGAAGCCACCGTGATGGGATTGCGAAACGTCAACCCTTTGACCGTCACACTCAGATCAATGCCCGGCATGCGCACACTCCAGCCGGTCAAAACTGAAAACCGGTCCTTCCGTACAGCAGGTTGTCCAGCCTTTGTCAGTTTTGATCATACATCCCAGGCAGGTCCCTACCCCGCAGGCCATAGTCTCTTCCATCGAGGCCTCGCCGGGAATGCCGTGACGGCGCGCGGCCTCCATCACCGCCTTCATCATCACCGTAGGCCCGCAGGTCTGGATATAAAGATTTTCTTGGCCCTCTTTCGCGATCAATTGTTCCAGCAGGACCGTGACAAATCCCTTTGTGCCGTAACTGCCGTCATTGGTGGAATACAAAATTTTAGCTTGCACTTTGGCAAGTTCCCGTTTGGGCAGGACTTCGGCTTTGGATTTAGTGCCGATCAGGAGGTAATCCGCCTTGGAAGTTTCGGCGAGAAAAACCAGCGGCGGAACACCGACGCCGCCGGCAACAAGAACGCGTTTCTTGCCTTTCGCTTTGGCGTTAAAGGGTTTGCCGAGAGGCCCCATGACTTTTAACGACGAGCCCGGCGCCCGTTGGGAAAGAATGGCCGTGCCCCGGCCCAGCACTTCATAGAGCATTTCGACGCGCTTGCCATCAGCACGAAAGTAACTGAACGGCCGGCGCAAAAAAGGATCGAAGACCGGCGTAATTTTGACCTGCATGAACTGACCGGGCTTGACGCCGCGCGCCAGACGCGGCGAAAGAAAGGTCAGTTTAAAATACTTTTCATTGACCCGGCGGTTGGTCTCGATCAGAACCGTTTCATCCGTGCGCATAATCTTTGACCGGGACAACATGGTATTCTTGAATGGTTTTCACATCCAGCCCCTGGCCGCGCACGGCTTCAAGGCCTTTGGCGGCCGCCTGAGCCGCGCTGATCGTGGTAATGCAGGGAATGCGGTAGGAAACGGCCAGCGAACGGATCTTGGCTTCATCCAGCGCCGGGCCTTTGCCGCTGGGCGTGTTGATCACCAATTGGACCTGGTTGTTTTTCATCACGTCCATGATATTCGGACGGCCTTCTGCAATTTTTTTAACCACTTCGCAGGGAATTCCATTTTGCTGCAATTCTTTGGCTGTGCCGTCGGTGGAAATAATCGCATAGCCCATGTCGTGAAACTTGCGGGCCGTGGGCACGATTTTTTGTTTGTCAAATTTGTTGACGCTGATAAAAACACACCCGGACTGCGGCAGGTGCGAGAGGGCTGCGTCCTGAGACTTATAGAAAGCCCGTGGAAAATCCCTGTCAATGCCCATGACTTCGCCGGTCGAACGCATCTCCGGCGAAAGAATAATATCAACGCCCGGAAATTTGACGAAAGGAAAAACCGATTCTTTGACTGAAACGTGTTTGGGATAGATCTCAGTGGTCAATCCCAATTCCTGCAGGGTTTTGCCGGCCATGACTTTAGCCGCCAGTTTCGCCAGCGGCACGCCGATGCTCTTGCTGACAAAGGGCGCTGTGCGTGAAGCGCGCGGATTCACTTCCAGGCAGTAAATTTCACCCTGGTAAATGGCGTACTGCACGTTCATCAGGCCAACGACTCCCAATTCCCGCGCGATTTGTTTTGTTTTTTCGCGTACTTCAACCAAAAGGTCGGCCTTGACCGAAAAAGGCGGAATGACTGAGGCGCTGTCGCCGGAGTGAATCCCCGCTTCTTCGACGTGCTCCATAATGGCACCCACGACGGCGATCTTGCCGTCGGAAATCAAGTCCACATCCATTTCAATCGCGTTCTCCAGAAACTTATCCACAAGCACGGGATGGACGCCGCTGACTTCCACGGCACGGGCCATATACTTCACCAGCGATTCTTCGTCATAGACGATCTCCATGGCGCGTCCGCCCAGCACATACGAGGGCCGGATAATGACCGGATAGCCAATCGTTTCTGCGATTTTCTTGGCTTCAGCTTCCTTGAAAGCAATCCCGTTGGCCGGCTGTTTCAGTTTGATTTTCTCAAGCAGTTTTTTGAACTTGTCACGGTCCTCCGCCGCATCAATCGCATCTGCGGACGTGCCCAGGATTTTGACGCCGTTTTCCACGAGTCCGCGCGCGAGATTGAGCGGCGTTTGGCCGCCGAGCTGCAAAATAACGCCAAGCGGTTTTTCACGCTCATAGATATTCAGCACATCTTCAAGCGTCAGCGGTTCAAAAAAAAGTTTGTCGGAAGTATCGTAGTCCGTGCTGACGGTCTCAGGATTGGAATTGACCATGATCGTCTCAAAGCCGAGTTCTTTGAGCGCAAAGGCCGCATGCACGCAGCAATAGTCAAACTCAATCCCCTGCCCGATGCGATTGGGACCCCCGCCCAAAATCATAATTTTCCGTTTGGTGCTCGCAATGGTTTCGTCTTCTTCTTCATAGGTCGAATAAAAATAGGGCGTATAAGCCTTGAATTCCGCGGCGCAAGTATCCACCAGTTTGTAGACCGGCTCGAGCCCTTCCACTTTGCGTTTTTTGCGCACTTCGGCTTCTTGGGTTCCCAGGCAGAAAGCCAACTGACGGTCTGAGAAGCCATACTCTTTGGCTTTTTTGAGAAGCGCGCGGTCAAGCCGGGCCAAATCGGGAATATCCAAAAGTTTCTTTTCAAGCTCTACAATTTGACTAATTTGTTCCAGAAACCACGGATCAACGTAGGAAGCTGCATAAATTTCATCCGTGGTGAATCCGGCTAGGTAAGCATATTTAAGGTAAAAAATGCGGTCTTCTTTGGGTACCGACGCTTTTTGTTTAATGCGGGTGCGCAAATCCTCGTTTTTCATGGCTTTTTCCCAGTAAGCCCGGTAAGCCTCCCGATCGCTCAAGAGGGTGCCCAAAACCTTGTCCGCCCCATCTGCGCCCAATCCGAAACGCTTGATTTCCAGGGAGCGCATGCCTTTTTGCAGGGCTTCTTTGAACGTGCGGCCAATCGCCATGGCTTCGCCCACAGATTTCATCTGCGAGGTCAGCGTATCATTGACGCCTTCAAACTTCTCGAACGCAAAACGCGGGATCTTGACCACGCAATAATCGATCGAAGGCTCGAAAGACGCCGGAGTATATTTCGTAATATCGTTGGGAATTTCATCCAAGGTATAGCCCACGGCGAGTTTGGCCGCAAATTTGGCAATCGGAAAACCCGTAGCTTTCGAGGCCAGTGCGGAGGAACGCGAAACGCGCGGGTTCATTTCAATTACGACCATGCGGCCGTCTTTGGGATTGATCGCAAACTGGATGTTGGAGCCGCCGGTCTCAACGCCGATTTCAGAAATGACTTTACGGCCGGCATCGCGCATGCGCTGATATTCTTTATCCGTCAGGGTCTGAGACGGCGCCACGGTAATGGAATCACCGGTATGCACGCCCATGGGATCGAGATTTTCAATCGAACAGATTACAACAAAGTTATCCTGAATATCGCGCATAACTTCCAACTCAAACTCTTTCCAACCCATGATGGATTCTTCAACCAGCACTTCATGGGTCATGCTGTATTCAATCCCAAGGCCCGCGGTTTTCTCCAGTTCTTCACGGTTGTAGCAGATGCCGCTGCCAAAACCGCCGAGCGTAAAACTGGGGCGCACGATGACGGGATAGCCGATTTCATCGGCGCGCTCAAGCGCTTCCGGCACGCTGTAAGCAAAACTGCTGCGCGGCAGGTCCAGCCCGATTTTCTGCATGGCCGTCTTGAACTGCTCGCGGTTTTCCGCTTTTTTAATGGCCTCGTATTTAGCGCCGATAAGTTCCACGCCATATTTAGTAAAGATGCCTTTTTCAAAACATTCCACGGCCAAATTGAGCGCCGTCTGCCCGCCCATGGTCGGAAGGCAGGCATCCGGACGCTCTCGCTCAATAACTTTTTCCAAAAATTCCGGCGTCAAAGGTTCGATATAAGTGCGCTGCGCGGTCTCGGGATCCGTCATGATCGTGGCCGGGTTTGAATTAATTAGCACAACCTCATAGCCTTCTTCACGCAGGACTTTACACGCCTGGGTGCCGGAATAATCGAATTCACAGCCTTGGCCGATGACAATAGGTCCCGAGCCGATGATTAAAATTTTCTTAATGTCCGTACGCTTAGGCATGGGTGCATCCTTTAAGAGGCTTAATCGCGTGGGCGACGATGTTTTTCCGGGAAGGGTCTTTGACCATTTCGTAAAACCGGTCGAACAGGTAATCGCTGTCGTGCGGCCCGGGTGAATTTTCCGGATGATATTGGACGGAAAACAGCGGAAATTTCTTGTGCTGCAGCCCTTCAAGAGTTTGGTCATTCAAGTTGAGGTGCGTCAACTCGACATCGTCTTTAGAAAGCGAATCGATATCGACCACAAAGCCGTGGTTCTGTGAAGTGATCT
>JAHFHF010000008.1 GCA_023247055.1 Candidatus Omnitrophota bacterium | reverse complement strand
GATCCGCGACATGAACCGGGTCTACGGCGCAAATTTTTATGAGGCCCGTAACCACTTTGAAGCACAGTCTGCCAAAGATGCCTGCGTTGAAACCAGCGGGGAGTTGAAGACCGTTTCCGTCTCTTTGATCAAGATGGCCAACGACTTGCGCTGGATGGGCTGCGGACCGCGCGCCGGTTTTTTTGAAATTCGATTACCATCCGTTCAGCCCGGATCTTCCATCATGCCGGGCAAATCCAATCCCGTGATGGCTGAGGCCGTGATTCAGGTGGCTTGCGAAGTCATTGGCAACGATGCCACGATTACGCACGCCGGCCATTACAGCAATTTTGAATTGAATGTCATGATGCCGCTGATCGCGTATAAATTGCTGGAATCGATCCGGCTGCTGACGAATGTCATCAAAGTTTTCCGTACCCGCTGCGTCGAGGGCATCATGGCTAACCGCGAAGTCTGCGGCAGCCAGATTGAAAAAAGTCTGATGCTTTCCACACCTCTCGTGCCGGTCATCGGCTATGACAAAGCGGCTGAAGTGGCCAAAACCGCTTTCAAAGAGAATAAGACCATCCGCCAAGTTGTTCTCGAAAAAAAACTCATCCCCGCCGCAAGCCTCAATAAACTGCTGGATATAAAAAAAATCACCTGATCTGCGATTTTAAAGCCTACTTCTTTCGTAGACTTTTATACACATGGCTACCCTCAAACCTCTCAAAAGTGATATAATTCTTTTGTTGCGTCTCGTTTGAAATGTGAGTTCATTTACAACACCGCATGCGGATTTCCCCCCTCTTAATCTCCCCCCGAAAAACACGGGGGGAGAAATGAAAGGATTAAAGCTGAATGCTGAATACGATCTGTTTCCTCCCCCGTGTTTTTCGGGGGAGGATCAAGGTGGGGGAGGGAGCATGAGACACCATTAATTATGCGGCACTTAGAAAAATTAGAAAGCCAATCCGTCTACATCCTGCGTGAGGCCTACGCTCACTTCAAGAGCCTGGTCATGCTTTGGTCCATCGGCAAAGATTCGACCGTCCTCTTATGGCTCGCGCGTAAAGCTTTTTTTGGCCACGTCCCTTTTCCGCTGGTCCACATCGACACCGCGTACAAAATTCCAGAAATGATCGAATACCGCGACCGTTTGGCGCTGGAATTCGGTTTGAACATGATTGTCGGGCAGAATAAACAGGCCCTGGCAGAAAAACGTACGTTTCCGGATGGCAATCTGGACCGGCTGGCCTGCTGCAAGACGCTTAAAACCGAAGCCTTGGTTAACACGCTGGCCGGCAAGTGGACGCGTGAGCGGTTGAACCATAAAACGGGCAAGTATGAACCCGATACGAGCACCGAGCCTTATACCGGCGTGATTGTCGGCGCGCGTTCGGACGAAGAAGGCAGCCGCTCTAAAGAACGGTATTTTTCGCCCCGTGACAAACGCAGCGATTGGGCGGTCGGTGACCAGCCGCCTGAACTTTGGAACCAATTCAAGACCGACTTTGCGCCGGGCACGCACATTCGCATTCATCCGCTGCTGGATTGGACCGAACTGGATATCTGGGAATACATCGGCCAGGAAAATATTCCGATCACCTCGCTTTATTTTGACCGCGGCAAGGGCGAACGCTACCGCTCGCTGGGCTGCTATCCTTGTACGACTCCCGTCAAATCGACGGCCAAGAATGTTCAGGAAATTATTGCGGAACTCAAGACTGGTAAATTCGCCAATATCGCCGAGCGCGCCGGCCGCGCCCAAGACAAAGAAGACGGCGGGGGACTCGAGACGCTTCGCCGTGAGGGATACATGTGATCCGTCCTTTGTCATTGCGAAGCAGCGAGGCACTAAGGCTGAAGCCATCCAATGAGATTGCTTCGACTTTAGTTGAAGGGTGTCTCGCAATGACGAGAAACGTAGAAAAACACAAATGACTAACGCTCAAGAAAAAATGAACATCGTCATTGTCGGCCATGTCGACCACGGCAAGAGCACCGTCATCGGACGCCTTTTGAGCGATACCGGTTCCCTGCCGCAGGGCAAACTCGAACAGGTCAAATTGGATTGCGAACGCAACGCCAAGCCGTTTGAATACGCTTTTTTGCTGGATGCACTCAAGGATGAACGTGAGCAGGGCATTACCATTGACACGGCCCGCTGTTTCTTCAAAAGCGCCAAACGCGAATACATCATCATCGATGCGCCCGGACACATTGAGTTTTTAAAAAACATGATCAGCGGCGCGGCGCGCGCCGAAGCAGCCCTGCTGATTATCGACGCCAAAGAAGGCATTCAGGAAAACTCCAAACGCCATGGTTACTTGCTTTCAATGCTCGGCATCCGCCAGGTCGCGGTCTGCGTCAACAAGATGGACCTTGTCGACTACAGCCAGAAAACCTTCGAACATATCCAGAAGAACTACACCGAATTTCTTGCTCAAATCGGACTAAAGCCCAAGTTTTTCGTGCCGATCGCGGCTTTTAAGGGTGAAAACATGATCCATCCGGCCGAATCCATGAAATGGTATGAAGGCCCATCCATTTTGGGCGTTCTGGACGGATTTGAGAAAGCCCCTTCCGTGGAGAAACGGCCTTTCCGCATGCCGGTGCAGGCGGTTTACAAATTTACGGAGCAGCACGATGAGCGCCGCATCGTGGCCGGCCGTGTGGAATCGGGTGCGATTGCCGTAGGCGACAGCGTTGTTTTTCTGCCGTCGCACAAACGTTCGGAAATCAAAACCATTGAAGGGTTCCAGGCCGCGGCCCGCACGGCCGTTTCCGCGGGCTATTCCACGGGTTTTACGCTGAAAGAGCAGATCTACATCAACCGCGGTGAGATTATGTGTAAAGCGGCGGATATTCTGCCGCTGGTCAGTACGCTGCTCAAAGTCAAAATTTTCTGGATGGGAAAAAGCCCCATGGTTTTGGAAAAAGAATACAAGCTGAAGCTGGGCACAGCCAAAGTTCCCGTTACCCTCAAAGCGATTCATAAAGTCATGGACGCCTCCGAACTGCGTAAGACCGAAAAGAAAATGATTGAGCGGCACGATGTCGCAGAGTGTACTTTGGAATGCGCCTGGCCTGTAGCGTTTGATCTTACCGGTGACATTGAAGCCACGGGCCGTTTTGTCATCGTCGATCAGTATGATATTGCCGGCGGCGGCATTGTGATGGAAATGGTCGAGGATCAGCAATCCTCCGTGCGCGAACAAGTCGCTCTGCGTGAGGAAAAGTGGGATGCGAGTATGATCGGGGCCGATGAGCGTCAAAACCGTTACGGCCATGGACCTAAACTTGTGCTTTTGACCGGTCCTGTGGGGGTGGATAAGAAATCCATTGCCAAGCAGGTTGAAAAAAGCCTTTTTGACCAGGGCTTGAAAACTTATTTTCTGGGCATCGGCAATCTGCTGCGCGGCATCGATGCAGATATCGACCGCCATAAAAAATCGCGGCGCGAACACGTGCGCAGGCTGGGTGAAGTCGGAAACCTTTTTATGGATGCGGGGCTGATTGTTCTGGCCACGGCCAGTAATTTAGATGACGATGAACTGCGGCTTTTGCAGGAAATTCTGCGCCGTGAATCCATGCTGATCGTCAATGTCGGGACCAATCATTTCCGCGAAGGCGCCATCGACTTACAGCTGGATGAAAAAGCCAGTGTCGCGGAAAACGTGCTCAAAACCCTCGCGTTAATACAGTCGTGAGCCGTCAGTCTTGAGTCATGAGAAAAGCGGTCGTGAGGAATGAGTCGTGGGGCGCGCGAAAGAATTTAAGCCTCATGAGAAAAAGGCGGCGTAGGGCCAGAGGGCGTTTTTTGAGGTTTATTGCAGATGCGGATTCAATGAGAGAACATTTTGTGTTCACTCAAGCTTCACAACCCAAGACTCATGACTATTTTTTAAAAACTCGTGATTCATACCTCACGGATACTTTTTTAAATTTGCTCACGACTCAAGACTCACGACTGACGACTATTTTTAATGCAAAAACCCCGCGATAAAGCTTATCTGGTCATTATCCGCCCTGACCACAAACCCAAAGATTATTTACAGGAAAGCTACGAAGAAATGCGTCAGCTTGTCGAAGCGGCGCGGGCACGCGTCCTTGGAGCCGCCACGCAAAACTTGGCCCATCCCAGCCCTAGCCACTTTGTGCGCGAGGGCAAGCTTGAAGAAGTCAAAACAAAGGCCAAAGCGCTGGGAGCCAATGTCCTTATCTTCAACGCCGATCTGACTCCCGTACAAGCACGCAACATTGAGAAATTCACGGGCATTCCTGCCGTGGACCGCACGGGCCTGATTCTTGATATTTTTGGCCGCCGCGCGAAGTCCGCAGAAGGTAAATTGCAGGTCGAACTCGCGCGTTTGAACTACATGCTGCCGCGGCTCGGCGGCCTGGGCGTTGTTTTCTCCCGTCTTGGCGGCGGCGTTGGTACTCGCGGTCCGGGTGAAACGGAACTGGAATGGGACCGCCGTAAAGTGCGCCTGCGCATCCAGCGCGTTAAAAAAGATCTTAAACAGGTCCATAAGCACCGCGAACTGATCCGGACAGGCCGGAAAAAACGCAATTTCATGACGGCCGCCATTGTCGGCTATACGAATGCCGGCAAATCGACGCTGCTGAACACGCTGACGGGCAGCCAAACGCATGTCGAAGACAAAGTCTTTGCGACCCTTGATCCTAAAAGCCAGCTGCGGGTCCTCAAAGACGGAACGCGCGTCCTTTTTATCGATACGGTTGGTTTTATCCAAGATTTGCCGCATACCTTGGTCGAAGCTTTTCATGCCACACTGGAAGAAGTCGCCCAGGCTGACTTTTTGATTCACGTTTTGGATGTTTTTGATAATTCCGCGGACGTGCACAAAAAAGCCGTAGAAAAAGTCCTCGAGGAAATTGGGGCCGGCAGCCGTGAAAAAATTTTGGCCTTAAACAAAGCCGATCTTCTGACCGAAGAACAGCGGCGCCAGCGTGCGGAGCAGTGGCCGGAAGGCATCCTTATCTCCGCAAGCGCGCGCGCCGGCCTGAATGAACTTTTGGAGGCCGCCCAAAAAATCGCGGCGCAGGTGAAAGCAGAAAACGCAAATCCTGCGGTGGAAGCACCTGTCTCTGATGAAGAAAGCGCAGCGGAAGCGTGAAGAGAACCGTTTTAATTACCGGGGCTTCCAGCGGCATCGGCCGGGAAACCGCGCTCCTTTTTGCGCGCTCCGGCTGGCAGGTAGCCGCGGCCATGCGTTCCCCTGAAAAAGAAACCGAACTGAACCTGCTGCCGGATGTTTTTATGCCTCGCATCGATGTGACAGACCCTGCGCAGGTGCGCGAGGGCCTGCGCCAGACTCTCGAACGATTTGGCCGTATCGATGTCCTGGTCAACAATGCCGGCTACGGCTTGGTCGCACCGTTTGAACGCGCTTCGACGGAACAAATTCAGCGTCAGTTTGCGGTCAATGTTTTCGGGCTTATGGACGTGACCCGAGCGGTGCTTCCGGCCATGTTCAAACAGAAGCAAGGGGTGATTCTCAACGTGGCCTCGATCGGCGGCCGCATGACTTTTCCGTTGTACTCTCTCTACCATGCCACCAAATGGAGTGTCGAAGGGTTTTCAGAATCACTGCGCTACGAACTCGAGCCGTCCGGCATTCTCGTTAAAGTCATCGAGCCCGGGCCAATCCTGACTGATTTTTACACCCGCTCTGCGGACCGGGGCCTCGAAGCGGGGGATGAACGCTACGGACGGATTGTCGCTGAAGCCATGAAACGGATGGAGGCCTTCGTGAAGATTTTCGGATCGCGGCCTGAGGCGGCTGCGCGCGTCATTTACGCCGCTGCCACGGATGGCCGCAAGAAATTGCGCTACCCTGCGGGGTGGGCCGCCCATTGGATTTTGGCCTCACGGAAACTGCTTCCACATTCGGTTTTCAGCGGGTTTGTGCGCCGGATTACCTTGGGTTAATCTAGGTGCACGCAAAATTTGAGGCAATCTTAGGGGGTCACTGATTCAGGCCGGTTTGGAACCACCCCCTACGAAAAACATTGATTCATAAAATTGCCTCAAATTTTGTGCACCGTTAAGCTTGAGTTGTTGTAAAAGAAGCTTTTTTGAAGTATTGTTTTAGAAAGGCCGATAACTATAGCCATGCAACCTTCAAGTTCAGCCCCCAAACCGCCGGAACGCCACGTTTACAAACCGTCGCTGCGGTTTCTCTTTGACTGCCTGCTTGTCCTCAATTCTTTTCTTTTTGCGCTGGCCGCCAGCCGGGCCTTGCCGCCGGATTTTCTGCTTTCGGCCGGCGCCGGATTCAACCTTTTCTTGATGCTCAGCTGGTTTTTGGTGGTACGGCCCCTGTTTGAAATCGTGATTGAAAATAATGCCATTACGGGACCGTTCAAGGTTTTCAAACGGCAGAGCATTTTACTCCGTAAAGTCGATTTGCGCCGTTCCCTGGAATATCACCGGCGCGCCGAATTTTTGGGATACCGGGACCTTTGGTCCGTCGACGGCGAGCGTATCCGCCTTTATCGCCGTTTTCTTGGCAAGACCCGCCAGTACAATATCATCAAGGTCATCAAAGAGCATCCCTTCCACGAAACAGCAGCGTCGCAGAACAAACCCGCGCCCGCGAGCGAAAGCCCCAAAGGGTAGGCGTTTACAAATCGCGCTCCAGCCTTTAGAATTCCGAAGCTTATTAAGTTTAACGCGTTGTGCGAGTTTCCCCCCTCTTAATCTCCCCCCGGAAAACACGGGGGGAGAAATAAAAGAGGCCCTGTTATTTCCTTCCCCGTGCGTTCCGGGCGAGGATTAAAATGGGGGAGAGTAGCCTAGAATGTTCAAAAGCAGCGCCGCCCCCGATGCTAAGCTGTTCCTCCGCTTCGCTGCGGAACAAGCATCGCGGGCGGGCGCATGCCACTGTAATATAATTTATTAAGTTTAATGTTGCATGCGCCCGTAGCTCAGGTGGATAGAGCATCTGCCTTCTAAGCAGAGGGTCGGCCGTTCGAATCGGCCCGGGCGCAAACTTCCTTATCAAAAATTTAAATATTCCGGCTGATTTTTAGCCGGAATATTTATTTGCATTACGAAAGTTTGCGCCCTGTCCCCGGAGCCCGCGGAGCGGGCGGAGTGGGACGGGCGAGGGACCGGGAACTTTAAGTAAAATAGCACAAGCAAAAATTGCGCCCTGCCCCGTGCAGTAGCTGCGGCTTTCCACGCGGCAAGCTACGGAGCGGGGCGGGCGCAATTATTCAATTAGGCGCGTCATTGCGAAGCAGCATTTAATTGAAGCTGAAGCAATCTCGTTTTCTTTTTGAGATGGCTTCGGCGCACGCTAAAAAGCAGCGTACCCTGCTACTGCAGGTCGCAATGACGATGTGATTATCCTATGTCTTCGGGGACACAATATTTAATTCGTGAATACGCTGACGAATTAAGTGTTGTGTCCCCCGAAAAGGAAGTATGAATCAGGAAAATAAAAAATATTCGGTGACGACGCGGCGGGTGATTTTTTCGAAGGGGCCGATTCATCTGGTGGACTGCGACGTCCGGCTGCCTGGAAAAAACAAAGCGGGAAAGCCGGAAGTTCAAAAGCTTTCGCGGCAGATCATCGAGCATCCGGGCGCGGTCGTCATCATTCCCAAAACCGGTCCGGACCGCTATCTATTGATCCGTCAGTTCCGGTTTGCTGCGCGGAACTGGCTTTGGGAATGGCCTGCGGGCGGCATTGAAAAGGGCGAAGAGGTCCGCCGGAGCGCCCGGCGCGAATTAGCCGAAGAAACGGGCTTTTGGCCGCGCAAACTCAAGCGGCTATTTTCTTTTTATCCCACACCTGGCATTTCCAGCGAAATCATGCACCTTTTTTTGGCACACGATCTGGTTCCCAAGCAAGCCTTGGGCGATGAGGATGAACGTATCGAGGTCCGTGAGTTTACTTTGGCCCAAATCGGGCGTATGGCCAGGTCCGGAAAGATCCGGGACGGCAAAACCTTGCTGGGTTATTACTTTTTAAAACAATTTCAACCCATTGGAATTCGTTGAAGACTGTGTTAAAGTACGAAGCTTACTTCATAGGGGGCATCGTCCCGTGAAGATATTGCCTAAACAAAGATCTCAGGCTTAACGTCTTTTTAAATTCGGATTGTGTGGGTATGAAGAATATTTTAATTGTGGATGACGAATTGGCTTTGGGCCAGTCGATGAAACTGTACCTGGAAAAGAACGGCAGCTACCATGTGGATACCGTGATTTCCGGTCTGGCCGGCGTCAAAAAAGCGTCCGAATTTCAGTATGATGCTCTGATTATTGACGTTTTGATGCCGGACATTTCCGGCTATGAAGCCGTCAAGCGCGTCCGGGCATTGCCCGGCGGAAACGGGCAGCTGCCCGTGGTGGCCATTTCCGCCCGTCCGTCCATGAAGGAAGTTTTTAACATGGCGGAAATCCACACTTTTCTCGTCAAGCCTTTCCAAATGGAAAACCTCAAAAACATTCTCGACTCCCTCTGCGGCGGCGATACTGAGACTCCAAAAACGGAAACTGCACTGCCAGAACCTGTTGCCGGGACAGGCCCCAAGAAAATTTTGGTGGCCGGTATGGAAAAATTTATGATTTCAAAAATCCAGAGTTATTTGCAGCAGTTGGGCTTTGAAGTCATCGTCAATTACGATGAAAGCGATACGGTCAGCATTGCGGCCGCGAACAAACCTGCCCTTATTCTCTATCAATTCTGGGACGATGCGGAAAAATTTAATGCTTCGCAGTTACTGAGCCAGACCCAGGCCAATCCCGGAACCCATGGGATCCCATGCCTGGTTTTCTGCGCTAAAAATGTCGAGTTTGAAGCGGCGAAGGAACTGCCGAAGGACAAGCTGTTGACCTATCAGGACAGCCGCGATTTATTGAGCAAGCTTAGAAGTCATCTGCCCGTTTAATCCAACCTCTGGTAAATGCTGGTGTAGCTCAGTCGGTAGAGCAGCTGTTTCGTAAACAGCAGGTCGTCAGTTCAAATCTGACCACCAGCTCCATTTTAAAAAAATAGCACCGAGTACCTAGCACTGAGTGTGCGATGAAAGCACTCATTTTTGCCTAGAGCGACAAGAAAATATTTTTCTCGGTGCTCAGTGCTTGGTGCTAGGTGCTTCGAGCGCGGTGCTCATTAACGCTTTTTCCTCAAGTGCGACGGCAAAATTTTGAGCATTTCGCGGTATTTGGCGACGGTGCGGCGCGCGATGCGGATGCCGCGCTCATGCAGTTTGGCGACGATCTCCTGATCGCTGAAGGGCGCTTCCGCATTTTCCTGGGAAATCAAGGTGCGGATCTGCTCGATAATGCTGGTCTGCGATTCGGCTTCGCCGCTGGTGGTCTCAAGGCGGGTGGAAAAGAAACTTTTGTAGGGGAGCGTGCCTTGCGGCGTGATGACGTACTTGGCCTGCAGCGCGCGGCTGACGGTCGATTCGTGGATGTTGAGCGTATTAGCAATGTCCTTCAAGCGCAGCGGCACCATATGGGCAAATCCTTTTTTAAAAAACTCGGCCTGGACTTTGGCGATTTCCTCCGTAATGGCGCGCAGCGTGGATTTGCGCAGCTGCAGCGCCTTGATAAAATTGACCGCGGATTGGAGTTTTTCGCGGACATAAGCCTTGGTTTTTTCATCCGTGTCTTTACTGCGCAGCAGGCGCCGGTAATAGGCATTGATGCGCAAGGAAGGCGTGGCTTCGTCGTAGATATCCACTTTTAATTTTTCCGGGTCATCCTCGCTGAAAAAAATGGCGCCGTCCGGAGTAACGGCCGCCGCCGTTTCAGCATAATAAAGCCGGCCGGGTTTGGGTTCGAGCCGGACGATGATGGCCACCGCTTCCTGGATTTTTCCCGCATCCGTTTGAAAAATACGCGCCAACTGTTTGAAATCCCGCTTCTCCAAAAGGGTCAGGTGATGAGCGACGATAGCGTGGGCCAAGGCGGCTTCAGGCCCTTTGCGCTCAAGCTGGAAAAGCAGGGCCTCCTGCAGGTTTTTTGCGCCGATGCCCGGCGGCTCCAGCTTTTGAATGCGGCCCAGGACATGCGCCGCCATTTCAGCCGGAACGCCGGCCGCCGAAGAAATCTCGCTGAGTTCGGCAGTTAAATAACCGTCCTCATTGATATTTCCGATGATTTCTTCGACCGCTTTCAGTTCATCCGCGGACCAGTCCAGCAGGCCGGCCTGCCAGGTGAGAAAATCCGCCAGCGTTTCAGGCCGTGTCAGAAGATTCTCCTGATAGTCTTTGCGCTTGCGGGCATCTTCAGGCGAAGCGGCGGATAAATCTTCATCGGCCCACTGCCCGCGGAAGTTTTCATCCATGCGGTCAAAAGTCTCAAAAGTTTCGCCCACGCGGATTTCCGGCGATTGGGCTTCAGGCGCGGCGGCAGGTTCAGACCCCGGTGCTTCTTCGGCCGGCGTTTTTTGGATTTCTTCCAAAAGAGGATTTTCAGCCAATTCGGCTTCGATGGTCTGTTCCAATTCGGCGCGCGGCACTTGTAACAGCTTGAGGTATTGGCGTATCTGGGGAGATAGCGCCATTTTTTGCGACTGGATCAGCTTGAAGTTCTGTTCCATAAGCAAAAACCATACCACAAAAAGCGGGGACGTGTAAAGGTACGGTATTTTAATAAATTGACATACCCAGTGGCGGTTTTTTATAATCCAGCACCTGCAGGGGACCACACGGCCGGCGGGCATTCAATCACCCGGCTTGTCTTCATTAACCCAACGTCTTATCACAGCGAGGCTTATGTTGGCGGAAAAAGGCCAAAACCAGGAGGCGGATATTACCCCGTCTCCGGTGACCCAGGGGCTTAGAAAAAAAAGCGTGCCGGCAGGCCTATGGACAAAATGTCCAAGCTGCGGACAGCTTTTGTTCAACAGCGCCCTCAAGGACAACCTTTCGGTCTGTACCAAATGTTCTTATCACTTCATTGTCGGGGCTAAAACCCGCATTGCCCAGCTGCTGGATCCCAAATCCTTCAAGGAGTTTGATGCAGTTTTGCGGTCTCTCAACCCGCTCAAGTTTGATGCGGTGAAGTCCTATACAGAAAAAATCAAGCAAGACCAGCGCAAAACAGGGTTAAAAGACGCCTGCATTACCGGCGAAGGGATGCTGAACGGCCGGCGCGTGACTTTCGGGGCCACGGACTCACGGTTTATCATGGGATCCATGGGCTCGGTGGTGGGGGAAAAACTGACACGCCTGATCGAATTCGCGGCTGAGGAAAAACTGCCGCTCTTGATTGTGTCGGGCTCCGGCGGCGGCGCCCGCATGTACGAAGGCGCGCTCAGCCTGATGCAGATGGCCAAGACCTCCATGGCCTTAGCGCGTTTTCAAAAAACCGGCCGGCCCTATATTTCCGTCCTGACTAATCCTACGATGGGCGGCGTCATGGCCAGTTTTGCTTCCTTGGGGGACGTGATTGTGGCGGAGCCGGGTGCTCTGATCGGATTTGCCGGGCCGCGTGTGATCGAGCAGACCATCCGCCAGAAGCTGCCCAAGGATTTTCAAACTTCCGAGTTTCTTTTGGAACACGGATTAATCGATTCAGTTATTCCACGACATGAGCTTAAGGCCCAGTTGGCTCTTCTGCTCGACTACTTTGACACCCGGGGGAACCGCTAATGGCAACCGTTGTTTTACGAAATCTCTGCAAATCCTACACCTCTGGCCAGGATGCGGTCAAAAACGTCAATCTTGAAATCGCCGACAAGGAGTTTCTGGTCCTCGTCGGCCCTTCCGGCTGCGGAAAATCGACCACGCTGCGCATGGTGGCCGGCCTTGAAGACATTACTTCGGGTGAAATCCTGATTGATAATCAGATCGTCAATGACGTTCCGGCCAAAAACCGTGATATCGCCATGGTCTTCCAAAATTACGCGCTTTATCCGCACATGACGGTCTATGAAAATATGGCGTTTGCGCTCAAGCTGCGCAAATACCCTCACCGTGAAATCGAACGCCGCGTGCAGGATGCCGCTGAAATTCTCGGGCTGGGCAATCCAACGATGCTGAAACGCAAACCCAAGGAACTTTCCGGCGGCGAGAGACAACGCGTTGCGGTCGGGCGCGCAATTGTCCGCAAACCCAAAGTTTTTCTTTTCGACGAGCCTTTAAGCAACCTCGATGCCAAGCTGCGTGTCCAGATGCGCATGGAACTGCAGAAACTGCACACGCGCCTGCAATCCACCATGATTTACGTGACCCATGATCAAGTGGAAGCCTTGACGCTGGGCGACCGCATCGTGGTTATGAACAAAGGCAGCGTCCAGCAGGTGGCTGATCCCGTGATGCTTTACGAAAATCCGGTCAATCAATTTGTCGCCGGTTTTATTGGCTCGCCCCCCATGAATTTTTTGCGCGGGCGTATCGCGGGCCAAAATGCGGATTATTATTTTCAAGACCGGGGCATCAAACTCCGGCTTTTGCCGCAGCACACTGCGCACATGGCGCGCTTCCGCGACAAGGAAGTCATCCTGGGCATACGGCCGGAAGATATTTATGACAAAATTTTTGCTCAAGACGCCCGTCCGGAATTCACGATTACCGCCACCGTCGATGTGGTCGAGCCGATGGGCGCCGAAATTTATCTCTACCTGAATGCGGGCAACAATAATTTCGTTGCGCGCGTGACCAATCAGGATACGGCCACCATCAATCAGGACTTGCAGGTGGTCTTTGACATGAGCAAGGCCCACTTTTTCGATTCGGAAACCCAGATCGCCATCTTTTAGCATCCGGCAGAGGAAGAAGCCGTGAAAGCATGACGCGCGCAGCACTCCTTCACCGCCAGCTGGTTTTCGGCCTTTCGCTGGCGGCTGCATTTTTTCTTTCCATCGTCATTATTTCCTCGCTGGCCGGCCTGAAAACCACCGTCGCGCCTGAAATCGACTTGAGCCGCACGGCTCTGGCACTCGATGCTTTTTTGCTTGTCATCCTGGGCGGGTGGTTTTCCTTCCGTATTGCCGGCGGGCTTTTTTTCTCTTTTGCGGCCGTGGTTTTCGTATTCCTGGCCGGCGCGCTTTCGCCTCTGCCGGTATTCCTCTGGTTTTTAATCAGTTATGTCCTGCTGGGCTGGCTAATTTACCGCATGATTGAAAGCTGTGAAAGCCAGATTGCCGCTTTTGAAGTGGACCGCGAAAAATATCAAAATGAGAAAAACGCTCTGGAGGTTTCCTACCGCTCCAAAGGCGAAGGCATCAGTATTTTTTTTGAAAAATATTCCACGTATTACCATCTGCGTAAAACCGCCGAAGAATTATCAACCACACTTTCCGTATCGCAGGTTTGTCAGATGGTCGTAGCGCGGGCCGGCGATTTTATCACGGCCGGTGATGCGGTGCTGGTGACGCTGGCGGCTGCGCCGGGCGAATCCGCCAGCCTCGCGGTCGTGGCCTGGAAGGCGGTCAAAAATTATGAAAAATTTATCCGTAAAGAAGGCGACATGTTTGATGAATGGGTGGTGCGGCACAATAAGCGGCTGATTGTTTCCGATACGCACCAGGACTTTCGCTTTGACAGCCATCAGACCCTCAAGCAGGAAGTGCTCCGCAGCCTGATTGCCATTCCGCTTTTGCATGGGGGCCGGGTCATGGGAACGCTGCGGATCAACGCTTCGCGCGCTGAAACTTTTACGAATGATGACCTGCGTCTTCTGGATGCGATCGGCGCACTGGCCTCTTCGGCGATTTCCAATGCCAAACTTTATGAAAAGACCGAAGAACTGGCCATCCGCGACTCGCTGACCGGGCTGTATGTCCGGCGCCATTTTTACGAACGGCTGAAGCATGAGCACCGGCGCGCGCTGCTGACAAAGCGTCCTTTGGCGCTTTTAATGTGCGATTTGGACCACTTCAAATCCTGCAACGACCGCTTTGGGCATGGGGCCGGCGACCTGATGCTGATCCGTTTTTCCGAATTGATGCGGGAAGCGACGGAACATGCCATTCTGGCGCGTTATGGCGGCGAAGAATTTTCTGTGCTGCTGGCCGAGACCACGAAGGCCGAAGCGCTGGCCGTGGCTGAGCGCATTCGCGCACGGGTAGAGCATGCCTCTTTCGTCCTGCGCCGCGAGCCCGTGCAGATGACCGTTTCTATAGGCGTGGCGGTCATGCCTGACGACACGCTGGATCTTCAGGCGCTTGTCGAAAAAGCGGACCAGGCCCTTTACAAAGCCAAAGGAGCGGGACGTAACCGCGTATGCTCAAGCGATATTTGATTCTCAGCCTTTTTATGCTCACCGCGGTTTTTTGCGCGCTGCAGTCCGCGCGGATTTTCCTGATGTTCTACATCCTCTTTCCCATGCTTTTTTTCCCGGTGTTTTATTTTTATGACAGCGGCGAGCGCCGGCTGGCCCTGGGCTGCCTCGCGGCAGCCGCCGGATTTTATTTTTATTTTCTTTTTCATCACCCTTACCCCGAAATGGTTCTGCTGGGGCTGGGCAGCGTGGCCCTGCTTGCGGCGCTTGTCGTTTCACGGCGCCTGTGCCAGGCCGAGGCCGACCGCACGTTTAAAAAAATGGAAGAAAATTGCGCCGACCTGAATACCATGAAAGAAAAGTATCAGGTGCGTCTTGATAACCTCAACCGGCTGGAAAAACAGGTCCTTAGCCTGATGGAAATTTTTGAGATTGCGCGGGATTTCAGCGGCGCGCTCAAGATGGAAGTGCTCTGCCGTCTGATTTACGAACGCGTCCTGCCGGAATTGCCCTTTAAACGCATGCGCTTTATCCTGGCGGCTGAAAACGCCGAGTCGATCACCTGTGAGCGCTATTTTTTAATTCAGGATGGCGGGGTTGAGGAACTGCCCGCGGATTTTTCTGAAGAAGAGCGCGGGCATTATGAGCAGGTCTTCCGCAAAAAACTTTTTCTCAAGACCCTGCTGCCGGGCGGGGACAACCCCCTGACGCCGGAAGAAGAACGCTGGATTTTTCCGCTGCTTGTCGAAGCCCGAATGACAGGGCTGGTGGTGGTCGAGGGCGCCCAGCCGGATGATTTTGTCAAATTTGAAGTTTTTGTCTCCCAGCTGGTGCTGCAAGTGCGTAAGATCCGGTTGTATGAGACCGTCCTGCAGCTTTCCATCATCGATGGCTTGACCGGCGTTTACGTCCGGCGCTATTTTATGGAGCGCATGACGGAGGAAATTAAGCGCAGCTTGAAATTCAATATGCCCTTGTCAGTATTAATGTTAGACATTGATCACTTCAAAAGATATAATGACCAATTCGGACACTTGGCAGGGGATGAAACGCTGAAAAAAGTCGCGGCTTTGATCCGCGGCAGCCTGCGTAAAGTGGACATTGTGGCCCGCTACGGCGGGGAAGAGTTTGTCGCAGTTTTACCCGAATCCGTTGCGTCCACGGCCCATGAAGTGGCCGAACGTATCCGTTCCAGCATTGCGCGGCATGATTTTAAAATTTACGACAGCCAGACGAAAGTGACCGTCAGTATCGGCATTGCCACGTTTCCGGACGATGTTTTTCCAGGCGGAAAACCAGCCTTTTATGATGACCTGGCGTTTGATTTGATCCGGCATGCGGATAAAGCCCTTTACCGCGCCAAGGAAGAAGGGCGTAACCGCGTTTTTCAATATCGGGATTTCTCGACCAAGAGCGTATGAAGAAGCCATTCTTGCGGGTTACGATTCTGGTTGCTATTTTAGCGCTGCCTTCAAGGGCAGGCGCTGAAGAAAAAGCCGCCCCGGTTCCTGCCCAAACCGCTCCAGTGTCTCCGCAAAACCCCAAAGACCTGCCTGTCCAAACGGTCTACGATAAGCAAGACGCGCAAGTTGAAGTCGTGGCCGACCAGCTCGAATACGCGCGTGCGCAGAAGAAAATGATTGCGCAGGGTCATGCCGTTATTACCTATCAGGACGTCAAAATTACGGCAGACTACGCCGAAGTCGACACCCAGGCCAAGGAAGCCTATGCCCGCGGGCATGTCTTTATCTTCAGGGGCGAAAGCCTTGCCGCCAAAGGCGAGCAGGTCTATTACGATTTCGGGAATCACACCGGCCGTTTTCCCGATGCGCGGGTTGTGACCGATCCCTGGTATGCCACAGGCGCCAAGGTCGATCAGGTCGCTAAAGGCGTGCTGAAAGTCGACGAGGGCTGTCTGACGACCTGCTATCAGGAAGAAAATCCCAACTACCAGATCCGCGCGAAGAAAGCCACGCTTTACACCGGCGACAAAATGATCGCCCGCAATGTCACACTCTACATCATGGGCAAGCCGGTTTTTTGGCTGCCTTATCTGGTGCTGCCGCTTAACGCCCGGCATTCTCCGATCACCGTCAGTCCCGGGTATAGTTCCGAAGACGGCGGGTATATCCTGACTTCCACGGGCTACAGCATCAATAAACATCTGACCGGAAAGATTCTCGCGGATTGGCGCTCCAAACGCGGTGCCGGCGGCGGTGCGATTTTGGATTATGAATATGGCCCGCTTTTCCGCGGTCAGCTGGTCGGTTATTTAACTCATGACGAGCGTGCGCCGACCCCCGGACACCAGAATATTGACGGACTAGATGATCCTTACGGCAATCTGGAAGAGCGGACCCGCGGCCGTTTGACCTGGCGGCACCGCACAGATTTTGCGCCGCATACGCACATTATCGCCAAATACCACCGCGCAGCCGATGAATTTGTTTTGCGCGATTTTTTTCACAAGGAAGAGCGGCTCGAACGCGAACAGCGTTCGTTTGTGGCCGCCACGCATAACACCGAACGCTATGGATTGCTGCTGCACGCGCAGAAGCGCATGAACCGCTATGAAGCCCTTGTTGAGCGCCTGCCGGAACTGCGCGCGGATTGGCGCAATCAGCCGTTTATGAAGCCCTGGCTTTTCTATCAGGCGCGTGCGAGTTACGCCAATTTGCATACCCGCTACGGCCGCAGCGAGCGGGAAGAAGACGTCAACCGTTTTGACAGCGTGCACGAATGGTCGGCGCCCATGAAATGGAATGACCTTAAATTTACGCCCTATGTCAACGCGCGCGGTACGTATTACAGCCGCCAGCGTTTTGAAGACGGAGACCGCTTCCGCGTGGCCTTGGGCATGGGCACGGATGTGCGCACCCAATTCTATAAAACCTTCAATGTGACCTCCGACAAAGCCGGGATTGAGATCAATAATCTGCGCCATATTTTTGAGCCCAGTGTCCAGGTCAATTCGATTCATCCTTCAACGGTGGGCGATGAAAGCCTCACCCATTTTGATAAAGTCGATAAAATTGATGATGTCGACGTGGTCACCTTCGGGCTTGAAAACCGCATTCAGACCAAGCGCGTGATCAATGGGAAAATGCAGCGCGTCGATATCGTCAGCTTCAATACGTTTTTGAATTACGTGGCCCATCGCCGCAGTGTGGACGATCCGAACCTTTTCAGTTCCGTGGATCCGGAACTTGTACTGCGTCCCTATCAATGGCTGCAGTATGAGGTGCGTGCGCGTTTTGACATCGATAACCATGAGTTTCAGGTGTTCAATCAAGACCTGGTCACGCGTTTCGGCCGCGCTAAGTTTCTTTTCGGCCACCGTTTTGTGCAGAACCCTGATACCATTTCGTCAGCCGGGGTCGTGGATACCAGCAATCTGATTCTTTTTGAAGCGGCTTACCAGCTCAATAAACTTTGGCGCATCGGCGGCTATATCCGTTTTGATGCGGATGACAGCGACTTGGAAGAATGGCAAGTCAGCGCCACGCGCGATCTCGGCTGCCTGTGGCTGCTTGATTTTGGCTACAATGTGCGCAACTCGGCCATCAGCAATTCCAACAAAGAACTCTATTTCAACCTGCGCATGAAAAACTATCCGGATTTCGGCCTGCGTAGCGGTTCGCGGGCGACCTTCGCCGATCCGCGTATCGGCGAGACCGTGGCCGGCGCCAATCAATTCGGCGGCCTTCAGTCGTCCCGCTATTACTACGATTATTAAACCTATGCCCGCGTCTCTGACTTTATGAACATTGCCATTATTGGATCGGGGTATGTCGGACTGGTGACCGGAGCCTGTTTTGCCCATTTGGGGCATCAAGTGCTCTGCGTTGATAACGATCCCAAAAAAATCGAATGCCTGCGTAAAGGCCGCTCACCCATTTATGAGCCGGGCCTTGAAGAAATGATCCGCGAAAACGTGCGTGAAGGCCGCCTGCGGTTTTCGCTTTCCACCGCCCAGGCGGTGCGCGAATGCGAACTTCTTTTCATCTGTGTCAACACGCCGCCCAAGGAAAATGGCGAAGCCGACCTTTCCTATATCGAAAATGTTTCCCGTGAAGTCGCTAAAAACCTGAAGTCCTACCGCCTGATCATTGAAAAAAGTACAGTGCCGGTCCAGACCGGCGAATGGATCCAGAAAACCATCCGCGCCAACAAGGTCAAGGCCGCGCTGTTTGACGTGGCTTCCAACCCCGAATTTTTACGGGAGGGTTCCGCCATTCATGATTTGCTCAAGCCTGACCGTGTGATTCTGGGTGTTTCCAGTGCCAAGGCGGAAAAAATCCTGCGTAAACTTTATGAGCCCTTCAAAGTGCCGCTGGTCGTCACGAATCTGGCCAGCGCCGAACTGATCAAGCATGCCTCCAATTCTTTTCTGGCCACAAAAATTTCGTTTATCAACATGCTGGCGCGCATCTGCGACGTCGCCGGCGCGGACATTGAGCAGGTGGCCAAAGGGATGGGGCTTGACCCTCGCATTGGGCCGAGTTTCCTCAAAGCGGGGATCGGGTTCGGCGGCTTTTGTTTCCCCAAAGACTTATCGGCTTTCCTCAGTATGTCTGAGCGGCTGGGCCAGCGTTTCGGCCTTCTCAAGGAAGTGCTGGACATCAATGAAACGCAAAAACTCTACTTTGTGCGTAAAGTGGAATCGGCGGTTTGGAATCTGCGCGGCAAGACGCTCGGCATTCTAGGTCTGGCGTTTAAGCCGGACACGGATGACATGCGCTTTGCCCCGTCCCTGGATATCATCCAGGCCTTGCAGAAAGAAGATGTGAAAATTCAAGCCTATGACCCGCAGGCCATGGAGCGGGCCAAGGCGGTTTTGAGCGGCGTGCGGTATGTCAAAGACCCTTATGCCGCGGCCCGGGGCGCAGACGCACTGCTGATTTTGACGGAGTGGAGCGAATTTTTGGCGCTCGATTTCAAACGCATCAAAAAACTGATGCGGCACCCCCTTATTTTTGACGGCCGCAACATGTACAATCCGCGCGATTTAAAGCGCTTGGGTTTTGAATATCACGGCATGGGACGGGGGATGGAAAAAGTATGAAAGGCGTCATTTTAGC
Source organism: Candidatus Omnitrophota bacterium (assembly GCA_023247055.1). Lineage (GTDB taxonomy): Bacteria > Omnitrophota > Omnitrophia > Omnitrophales > Aquincolibacteriaceae > JAHFHB01. Next base: position 45,834 of record JAHFHF010000008.1, on the reverse strand, counting down.
CGGCGGATTGGGCAGCCGGCTTTATCCTTTGACCAAAGTCACCAACAAGCATCTTTTGCCGGTCTATGACCGCCCCATGATTTATTATCCGATCCAGACTCTCGTCAAAGCCGGGGTTAAGGAAGTCATGCTGGTGACCGGGGGCAATTCCGCGGGCGAGTTTCTGCGCCTGCTGGGCAATGGCAAAAAAATTGGATTGGATCACATTCACTATGCGTATCAGGACGGCGAAGGCGGCATTGCCGCTGCGCTTGGCCTGGCGGAACATTTTGCCGACGGCGATAAAATCGTCGTGGTCCTTGGGGACAACATTATCGAAGATGACATTGGACCGAGCGTACGCCGGTTTCAAAAACAGCCGCAAGGGGCGCGTATTCTGTTGAAAAAAGTTCCGGATCCGCAGCGTTTTGGAGTAGCGGCATTCAAGGGAAAAAAAATTACCGGCATTGAAGAAAAACCAGTCAAGCCTAAAAGTTCTTATGCCGTCACGGGGTTTTATATGTACGACGGCCGCGTCTTTGACATCGTCCGCACGCTCAAGCCGTCACGGCGCAATGAATTGGAAATCACCGACGTCAATAATCACTACCTGCGCCGGGGCCTGCTGGAATATGACATGTTGAAAGGCTATTGGACCGACGCAGGAACTTTCGAATCGCTTTTCCGGGCCAGTACGCTGATTGCGCGCAAGAAAGCCCGCCAGAAGTCCTGAGATTCATGAAAATTCTTATTACAGGCGCTGCGGGCATGCTGGGGCGCGATCTTATCGATGCGTTTAAAGGCCGGTTTGAACTTGCAGGCGTTGGGCTGGGAGACGGTTCCCGGCTCGGCATCCCGTATGAAGAAATTGATTTAACGGATGCGCCGCGGGTTGAGGCGTTTTGGGACAGGACCAAACCAGACCTTATTTTTCATCTGGCGGCCATGACGAATGTCGATCTTTGTGAGACCGAGAAAGACGCTGCACTGCGGGCCAATACGCGGGCCGTCGAGATCGTGGCCGGTGCCACAAAGCGGCAGCATGTTCCCTTGGTTTTTTTTAGCACGGATTTTGTTTTTGACGGCAAGAAAACGGCTGAATACGCCGAGGACGAACCCCGTGCGCCGCTCAGTTATTACGGCGAGACGAAACGGCTGGCTGAGGACAGCATCCGGCAATGCGGTGTTTCCTATGTGATCTTCCGCATCTGCTGGCTCTACGGCCTGCACGGACGTTCGTTTCCGCGCGCGATTCTCGATATCGCAGCCAAACAAAAAATTTTAAACGTGGTCGACGATCAAATCGGGCGGCCGACGTATACGCGGGATCTTTGTGCGGCGTTCTGCAAATTGCTGGACCAGGACCCGCAGATTTTTTTTAAAAAGGCCGGAAATATTTTTCATCTGGGCAATTCCGGCACGGCCAGCTGGGCGGATTTTGCCGCAGAAATTTTGAGATTGGCAGGCTATACCGATCATAAGGTGCAGCGCATCGGCTGGAGAGAACTGGACCCGCCGCGCGCGGCCCGGCGGCCGGAGCATGCGGTTTTGTCACTTGAAAAAGCGCGGCGTGAACTTGGAATTCAGACGCGGCCCTGGCAGGAAGCCCTGGGCGATTTTATGCGGGAATACAGCCGTTCTTGCCCGTAGGGGAGGGGCGCGGGCCTTCCCTACGATCAAATTGAAGGTTCTCGTGTAGTGGCAATTCATGAATTGCCACTACACGAGTAAAAAAAGCACAGACGAAATAACGGAATAATCTTATGAAAATAAAAAACGCATTGCTGAGAAAAATTAAATCAAAGAAAGCTAAAGTGGCTGTCGTTGGCCTGGGCTATGTCGGACTGCCGCTGGTCTGCGAATTTGCCGCGCGTGGATTCTCCGCGGTGGGCATTGATGTGGACCCGGAAAAAATACGAGACATCCGCAAAGGGAAGTCGTATATCGGCGACGTCGATTCGAAAGGGCTGGCACGGCTGGTAAAATCCGGCAAGCTGAGCGCCGAAAGCGATTTTGATGTGGCCGCTGAGGCGGACGCCGTCATTATTTGTGTGCCCACGCCGCTGAACCGCTCTAAAGACCCCGACATTTCTTATATCCTTGCCGTGACAGAGCAGATTGAAAAGCGCATCCGTCCCGGCCAGCTGGTGGTTCTGGAAAGCACGACCTATCCGGGTACGACCGAAGAGGTCATCCTGCCGGCCCTGGTCAAGTCCGGCCTGGTCTGCGGCCGTGATTTTTTTCTGTGTTTTTCACCCGAACGCGTGGATCCGGGCAACCCCCATTTCAAAACCCGCGACATTCCCAAAGTGGTGGGCGGCATCACGCCGGCCTGTACGGAGGTCGGAAAAGCGCTCTATGCGCAAATTATCCGTCAGGTGTTTCCGGTCAGCACCTCACGCACCGCGGAAATGACCAAACTGCTTGAAAATACGTTTCGCATTGTGAATATCGGTTTGATCAATGAACTGGCGCGCGCGGCTGAAAGCCTGGGGGTCAATATCTGGGAAGCCGTGGAAGCGGCCAAGACCAAACCTTTCGGCTATATGCCGTTTTATCCCGGTCCTGGAATCGGCGGCCATTGCATTGGCATTGACCCGCTCTATCTTTCCTGGAAAGCCCGGCTTCACGGCGAAGAACTGCATTTTATCGAACTTGCGCGCCGGATGAATGCCGAAATGCCGCATTACGTGGTGACGCAGGCCGTCTATGCGCTGAACCAAAAACTGGGCAAGGCGGTCAGCCGTTCCAAAATATTGATTCTGGGCGTCAGCTACAAGAAGGATGTCTCCGATGTCCGCGAATCGCCGGCGTTGGACATTCTGCACGAACTCAAGGAGTTGGGCGCTCAGGTGGCCTATCATGATCCGCATGTGCCGGAATTGTCTGAAGGCCTGGTGCGCATGAAATCCCTGCCGCTGACGGACGCTGTTTTGCGCAGGCACGATCTGGTCCTGCTTGCCACCAACCACACAGCTTTTAACCGCAGCCGCATTGTGAAAAAAAGCCGGCTAATTTATGACACCAGAAATTTTTTCCAAGGCATTCGATCGCAAAAACTCGTGAGGCTTTGATGAAAAAAGAACGCTGTTTAGTGACCGGCGGCGCCGGTTTTATCGGCTCGCACCTGGTTGATGCCCTGATTAAAAAGGGCTATGCGGTGCGGGTGCTGGACAATCTTTCCACCGGCAAGCTGGGAAACCTGCAGGGTGTGCGGGGAAAAATCGAATGGATGAAAGGCGACATCCGCCGCGCTGCCGACTGCCGCAAAGCCATGCGCGGAGTACGGTATGTTTTTCATTTTGCGGCGAACCGCGCGGTTTTAAGGTCGGTGGATGATCCGCAGGATACGAACGCCGTCAATGTCACCGGCACTTTGAACATCCTGCTGGCCGCCCGCGACGCCAAAGTCAAACGCGTGATTTCAACGTCATCGTCCTCCGTCTATGGCGACGCCAAAACTTATCCGCTGAAAGAAACCGAAAAGCCGCGGCCCCAGTCACCCTATGCCGCTTCCAAAGTCATGGGGGAATATTACTGTTATCTTTTTTGGCATCTCTACGGCCTTGAGACCGTCAGCCTGCGCTATTTCAACGTTTTCGGCCCCCGCCAAAATCCCGAATCCGTTTATTCGGCGGTGATTCCCATTTTCATTGAGTGCCTGGTCAAACGCCGTTCGCCGGAAATCCACTGGGACGGCAGGCAGTCGCGCGATTTTACGTATGTCGATAACATTGTGTACGGCAACTTGCTGGCGATGAAAGCCAAACATGCGGCCGGGGAAGTTTTTAACATTGCCTGCCAGGAAGAGTATTCGGTGCTGGATATTTTTAACGGCCTCAAAAAAATTACGGGCATTAAAAACGTAAAACCCATTTTCAAGCCCAAACGGGCCGGTGACGTGCGCCGCACGTTTGCGGACATTTCCAAAGCCCGGAAAGTGCTCGGGTTTAAGGCCAAGACCCGGTTTTATGAGGGGCTTGAAAAAACGGTGGCGTGGTTTTTGAAAGACAGGAAAAGCCGGTGAGCCGCAAAACGGTGCTTGTCACCGGCGGAGCAGGTTTTTTGGGGTCGCATCTGTGCGACCTTTTCCTGGCCCGCGATTTCCGGGTCGCTGCCGTGGATAATTTTTTGACCGGCAGTGAGAAAAATATCGCGCATCTTGCGCGCGAGCCGCGTTTTAGCCTGCTGCGTCAGAATGTGAGCGAGCACATTAATTTTGCCGATCCCGTCGACTATGTTCTGCACTTTGCCTCACCGGCCAGTCCGATCGATTATCTGCATTATCCGATTCCCACGCTGAAAGTCGGGGCACTGGGAACGCACAATGCGCTTGGCCTGGCTAAAGACAAAAAAGCGGTATTCCTTTTGGCCTCCACATCGGAAGTTTACGGTGACCCGCTCATTCATCCGCAGAACGAAAGTTACTGGGGAAATGTCAATCCTATCGGTCCGCGCGGGGTCTATGATGAAGCCAAACGTTTTGCAGAAGCCATCACCATGGCTTACCACCGTTATCATGGCCTCAACACGAAAATCGTGCGTATTTTCAATACGTATGGCGAACGCATGCGTATCGAAGACGGACGCGCCATTCCGGCCTTTATAGCGCAGGCGCTTTTGGGCCAGCCGCTGCCCGTTTTCGGCGATGGCAGCCAGACGCGCAGTTTCTGCTATGTCTCAGACCTGGTGCAGGGGCTTGCGGCCCTTTTAATGTCGGACATCAATGACCCGGTCAATATCGGCAACCCGAATGAGATGACGATTCTCCAACTCGCCGAAGTGATTCTGCAAATGACGGGAAGCAAAAGCACCATTGATTATCAGCCGCTGCCGGCGGATGATCCCAAAGTACGTCAGCCGGATATCACACGGGCCAAAACGCTTTTGGGATGGGAGCCGAAAATGGCTTTACGCGACGGCCTCGTTAAAACCATTGCCTATTTTAAAGCCAATTTAAAGATGCCCTCGGGGACAGATCCCCGCCAGGGACGTCCATAGTAACCAAGGAAGATAGGGACAGGTCCAAAAGCATGGACCTGTCCCTAATGTCCGGGAGAAAAAAGTCATGAAAAAAAAGAAAGCGATTATCACTGGAATCACGGGGCAGGACGGTTCGTATCTGGCGGAATTCCTGCTTGAACAAGGGTATGCGGTCTATGGCATGGTGCGCCGCTCCAGCACCGAGACCTTTGGACGCATTGAGCATCTGATGGATGACATTGAACTGGTGCAGGCCGACCTGCTGGACCAAGTCTCTTTGATCCACATGCTCAAGCGTATCCGTCCCCATGAGGTCTATAACCTGGCGGCCCAGTCCTTTGTGCCGACGTCTTTTGATGAGCCGGTTCTGACAGGGGAGTTTACGGCCTTGGGCGTGACCCGGCTTCTGGATGCGGTCCGGCTGGTGGACCCTCAAATCCGTTTTTATCAAGCGTCCTCCAGTGAAATGTTCGGCCATGCACCGGTGACACCGCAGCATATGACCACGCCTTTCCATCCGCGCAGTCCTTATGGGGTTGCCAAACTTTATGGCCACTGGATCACGATCAACTACCGTGAAAGTTACGGGCTTTATGCCGTTTCCGGCATTCTTTTTAACCACGAGTCGCCGCGCCGAGGGCTTGAGTTTGTGACGCGTAAAATTACCGACCATGCCGCGCGCATTAAATTGGGGCTTGCTTCAAAACTGTTCCTGGGCAATCTGGATGCCAAGCGGGATTGGGGATTTGCCGGGGATTATGTGCGCGCCATGTGGCTGATGCTGCAGCGCAAAACGCCCAAGGACTACATTGTGGCGACCGGCGAAACCCACACCGTCCGCGAATTCGTCACGCGCGCTTTCCGCCATGCCGGCCTGGATTGGAAAAAACATGTGGTCGTGGACCCAAAATTTTTCCGTCCGGCCGAAGTGCACGTGCTGCGTGGCGACGCGTCTGATGCGCGGCGTGAGCTCAAGTGGAAGCCGAAAGTGGATTTTCAAGGCCTCATCGCCATGATGGTGGACGCCGACCTTGCCCGCCATTCAACTCCCTGGGCCCGGCAAAAAAAGGCCCGAGCGTGAGCAAGAAACGTGTGCTCGTAACCGGCTCAGCCGGTTTTTTAGGGCGCACCCTGCTTCCGCTGCTGCAGCGCGAGGGTCACCAGATTACCGGGACGTATTTAAACGAAAAGCCTTTTTTGCCGGGCCCCCGCGTGCAGTATGCCTGCCTTGATATCCTCAATTCCGGCCAGGTTTTTTCCTTGATTCAAAAGCTGCGGCCGGACTGGATTTTTCATCTTGCGGGGATGGCCATTGCGCGCGATTCATGGCGTGATATTGCAGGCACGTTCCAAGCCAATGTGTACGGGACGCTGCACATCCTGGAAGCCGTCCGGCGTTTAGCGCTGCCGTCGCGTTTTTTTTTAGCCTCTTCGATCCAGGTCTACGGCCGGCAATTCCGTAAAAAAGAAAAGATCGAAGAGCGTACGGTGTTTTGGCCCGAGACGCCCTATGCCGCGACCAAAGCCATTGCGGAACTTGCGGCGCTGGATTATGCCGGCCGGTTCGGCCTGGATGTCGTCGTCGGGCGTTTTGCCAATAGCGTCGGGCCCGGCCAGCCGTCCGTATTGGTTTTTTCCGAGTGGTGCCGGCAGATTGCCCGGATCGAGCAAGGCCAAAAGAAGGCCGTGCTTGAAACCGGCAATCTTCAAGTCTACAGGGAATTTTTGCATGCGCAGGATACCGCCGCCGGTATGCTTGTGCTCATGAAGAAAGGGCGGCGCGGCGAAGTTTATAATGTGGCTTCGGGAAAAGCGTGCCTGCTCAAAGATTATGCCCGGTTTCTGGCGGGCCGGTGTTCCCGCAAAATCCATATGCAAACCCGCAAAAGCCATTTGAGAAGTTATGACCCCGTGAAGATTTCGGTCAGCGCCGCAAAGTTAAAAAAGCTGGGTTGGCAGCCGCGCCGCCGCATTGAAGAGGGGCTGCTGGAACTTTTGCAGGAATGGCGCGCGCGTGAAAAAGGGCAAAAGGCATGAGTTCTATTTATCTTTCGATCATTGTGCCGGCTTATAATGAAGCCCAGCGTATCGGCCCCAGCTTAGATCAGATCATTGCTTTCTTGCGTGCGCAGACCTATTCGTCGGAAATTCTCGTTGCCGATGACGGCAGTACGGATGCCACAGTCCAGATTGCGCTTGAGAGACTCAAGGGGTTTCCGCATCAGATTTTGAGAACATCGGTCAACCAGGGCAAGGGCAGTGCGGTCAAGCGCGGCATGCTGGCCGCTTCCGGAAAATATTGTCTTTTTACCGATGCGGATTTGTCGACGCCCATTGAAGAAACAAAAAAATTCCTGAAACAGCTCGAAGACGGTTATGACGTCGTCATCGGCTCGCGCGGTTTGTCCGGTTCAAACGTGGTCGTTCACCAGAACTTTCTGCGTGAAAGCATGGGCCGGATCTTTAACGGCTTTGCGCGGATCCTGGCCTTTCAGGGCATTGAGGACTCCCAGTGCGGGTTCAAAGCCTTCAGCCAAAAAGCGGCCAAGGACCTGTTCAGCCGCCAAAAACTGCTGGGATTCAGCTTTGATGTGGAAATTGTCTATCTGGCCCAGCGGCTGGGCTACCGCTTGCTGGAATTGCCCGTGACGTGGCGTAATTCCGCCCAAAGCCGCGTCCGCTTGTTCCGTGATCCGCTATACATGTTCTGCGATCTGCTCAAAATCCGCTGGATCCACCGTTCATGATGAGCAGGGCCCGCATTGACGGCCGGGTGCTGCTCGGCGGCATTCTGCTTTTGGCGCTGGGGCTGCGCGGGTGGGGCGTTTCTTTCGGACTGCCGCACCTCTATCATGCCGATGAACCCATTATCATTAATCAGGCCATGGCCTATGGCGCCGGCAGTCTGAAGCCCGTCTATTTAAAAATTCCCCAATTGATCAGCCAGCTTGTGTTTCTCTGCTATGGCGGTTTTTTTGTGATTTTGCGGATTTTGGGAGTTGTGCCGTCTCCCGATGCTTTCGGGCAGCTTTTTTTAAAGGATCCCACCGCTTTTTACCTTATTGCCAGAATCATTTTCGGAGTTCTGTTAGGTGCTTTTTCGGTCTATCTCCTGTATAAACTGGGAAAGCGGCTGAGGTCCGGAAATCATGGGCTGATCGCCGGGTTTCTGCTCGCTACGGCTTTTTTGCATGTGCGCGATTCCCATTTTATTTACATGGATATTCCGCTGCTTTGTGTTTTGATCGCAGGTTTTTTCTGCATCGAGGACGTCCGGGTGCGGGGATGGAAAAGAGATTACCTGCGGTTTGGTTTTTTCGCCGGCATGGCTGCGGCGGTCAAGTATAACGGTATCTTTATCGTCGTGCCTTTTTTGGCGGCGCATGCCGGCAGGATTGTTCGCGGCGGGCTAAGAAAAATAATTTCCGGTATGCCCCTATTAATCCTGGCGGGCGTGATGACGCTTGTCACCTTTGCGCTGCTCAATCCCGGCAGCTGGATCTTTGCGCCTGATTTTTTTAGCGATACGAGCAAGATGTCCGAATTTCAGGGGTTTATCGGGTGGACGCACCATTTATTTTATTCTCTCACAGGCGCTGTGGGTGTGCCGCTGCTCCTGGCGGCCGCCTTAGGGATGGCCCTCAGTCTGCGTGCCGGCGGAGCGCCCTTGCGGCCCATGCTGGTCTTCGTGTCTATTTATTACTTTGTGTTATGCGTCTATAGCCAGGAACACGACCGCTATGTGCTGCCCCTGATTCCTTTTTTGTGTTTGTTTGCCGCCGAGGGGCTGCTCTTTCTAAGCGGCTCCGGGCCGCGAAAAAATGTTTTGCTTGGGATTTTTCTAACCCTCAGCGTTTTGCCGTCATTGAGCAAAGACATCATGTGCGACCGTCTCCTGGCCCGCACCGATATCCGGACGGTGGCCTTGAATTGGGTTGAGAAAAATGTTCCGGCCGGGCGCAAGATCGCATTGGACGTTCCTTTTTTTATGCCGCGGCTCAAACCCACGGTTGCGCAGCTGCTTGAAAAAGAGCAGCAAATTTTGCCGGCGGGCCGGAAAGCGGATTTAAAGCGTATTCAATGGATGAAAGCCAGCGCTCTGCAGGATACTGCGCCGCGCTACGAACTTTTTTTTATGAACGATGATTTGGCCGGCGGATTTTTGTTTTCCCAGCCCCGGATTCCTTATAGCGTGGATGCGCTCCGGGCCCTTGGAATTCGCACCGTCATCATTGCCAAAGTGAATAAGAACCAACACCCGGATTTTTATGCCGAACTCGGCCGGAAGGCCCGCCGGATTGCCCGGTTCAGTCCTTATAAAAATAATTCAAGAGAATGGCCGGTGTCTGCCGTCCCGCTGACGGGCGCGCCTTTTCTATGGACGGATCTAGCCAGTCGTGAGCGCAACGGACATGTGATTGAAATTTTTGAATTAATCGATTAATATCATTTTTTCTAGCCCAGGATTGGATGACTCATGACCCTCGAAAGCATGAAAGAAAAATCTGAAAAAGCAGGACACGAAGGTCTTGATGCCGGGACCGGCCTTTGCTGCGAATTGTGCGGCTCGGGCAAGGCGAAGCTGCTTTATCCCAACCTCGAAAAAGTCTACCGCTGCAAAGACTGCGGATTCATTTTTAGTTTTCCCCAGCCCAGCCTTGAAACGCTTAAGAAACTTTATAGCGAAAGTTATTTTGTCAGCCGCCAGTCCGTGGCCACGGGCTATGATGATTACATCCGGGATGAAGAAAATATCCGCCGGACCTTTCAAAAAAGATTCCGGACTATCGACCGTTTTCAAACAAAGCCGGGAAGGGTCTTGGATATTGGCTGTGCGGCGGGTTTTTTTCTTGCCGTAGCGCGGGAGCGGGGTTGGGAGGTCAAAGGCATTGAAATTTCGGATTACGCGGCGGCTTACGCCCGCAAATCAGGCGCGGATGTTTATTGCGGTCCGTTAGAATCTTTTGAGCCTTCCGGAGAAAAACTTTTTGATGTTGTGACGCTTTGGGACGTGATCGAGCACGTGCGTCAGCCCCGCCGTGATCTTGAAAAAATTTACCGTTTGCTGAAACCCGGCGGCTGGCTTGTGCTGGCAACTCCGGATGTGGATAGTCTGACGCACTGGCTTTTCCGCGAACGCTGGATGGGTTTTAAAGACGAAGAGCATCTTTTCTTTTTTTCTGGAAAAAGCATGACGCAGCTGCTGAAGCAATGCGGATTCCGGGTCGTCATGAGCAAGTTTGAAGGCAAATATGTTTCGCTGGATTTATTCAAACGGCGCATTGGCTGCTACAGCCGGAACCTGTCGGCCGTCCTGCGAAAGTTTTTTCAGCCCCAAAGCGGCCAAAATTCAAACTTCTACGTGAACCCTTTCGACATCCGGATGTTTGTTGCCCAAAAAATATAAGTTCATTCCGGTCCGGCTGAAGTATGGCCGGCCGGGAAAGACGTCCTATGAAAGCCATCCTTATTGCTGCGGGTATGGGAACGCGCCTTCGTCCCATGACCCGCGACCTTCCGAAGTGCATGGCCATCCGCTCAGGCGGGACGACGCTTTTTGATAGGCAGATTGAAGCCCTGCGCAGCTGCGGTATCTCAGAGATCGTGGTGATCCGGGGTTATCAGGGTGAAAAATTTACGCGCAAAGACGTCCGTTATGTCTGGAACCATGATTTTGAGCGCAATAATATTTTAGGGTCTCTTATGAAGGCCGCGGCTGAATTTGACGATGAACTCTTGGCGTCTTATTCGGACATCTGGTTTGAGCCGAGCGTGCCCCGCAACTTGCTCCAGGCGCCGGAAGACATTGTTTTGGCGGTGGATACAGCCTGGCAGAAAGCTTATCAGGGGCGAACGGATCATCCGCCGGCCGAGGCCGAGATGGTTGAAATGGATGACACCCCGCAGGTCCGGCGCATTGGCAAGATCTCAGGACAGTCAGGGCCTCTGCACGGCGAATTCATTGGAATGATGAAATTCAGCCGGGCCGGCGCGGAGATGTTCAGAAAAAAATACCTGGAGGCTGAAAGCATTTTTTCCGGAAAGCCTTTTCAACGGGCCCCCATTTTCGAAAAGGCCTATGTCACCGATATGCTACAATATTTGACCAATCAAGGCGTTACGGTCACCTGCCAGCCTACGGCGGGGCGGTGGCGCGAAATCGATACGCTGCAGGATTTTGAGAATCTGACCAAGCTTTGGGGAGGGACCGCATGAGTGATACGACCGCAGCGCAAACGCCTTATCTCGAATACGGCCGGCTGATCCACGCCTGGCGCAATGAGGTCAAGCATACTTTTGCCATGGTCGCCAAGACGACCGGAATTGCGGAAGCGCGCCTGCGCTCGCTTGAAAAAGGCGAAGCCAAGCCCGAGTGGCGCGAACTCGAACTGCTGGCCAAATATTTTTACGTCAGCGTGCGGGACCTGCTGCCGTTTGACAATGACCTGGAACGCGGCATCAAAATCATGCGCCACAAAGATGCCTGTAAATTTGACCAGGACCGGGCCGGCCGGACCCAATACACCTATTGGAACCGCTGCATGTCGCAGGCCCTGCCGAATTTCAAGCCGGTCGAATTGCTTTTACACCTCCACCGCCGCGAAGACGTTGTCATGAACCGCGGGCATTTTTTCCACCAATACACCCAGGTTTTGCACGGCGGACCCGTGGCCTATTTGTGGGAGTTTGGAGGCAAAGTCCATGAGGAGATTTTTACGGAAGGGGATTCCTGGCTGATCCCCGGCTTTGTGCCGCATGCTTTTTATTCGCCGGAACCTAAAAACCTGGGGCGCATTCTGGCGATTACCTTTGGCCAGAACATCGGCAGTGATACGCGTCAGGAACTTTCCCTGCTGGGTCCGGACAATGCGGCGCGCATTGTCCAAGATGACAAAGAGTATTACCACAAATGAGTGATAAAGCGGCGGCCCTGCGTAATCTTTTAGAGACCCGCAAAATCGTACGCGTTATGGGCGCGCATCACGGCCTGGGCGCTAAGCTGATCGAGCAGGCGGGCTTTGACAGCGTCTGGGCGAGCGGCCTTGAAATTTCCACGGCACACGTCGTTCCTGACGCCAATATCCTTACCATGACCGAAAATCTGGATGCCGCCCGCGGCTTGAATGATGCCTGCGGTATTCCGGTGATTTGCGACTGCGATACCGGCTATGGCAATGCGGCCAACGTCATCCATATGATCAAAAAGTACGAGGCGGCGGGGCTGGCGGCCGCGGTGATCGAAGACAAGCATTTTCCAAAAGTAAACAGCTTTGTTCCCGGACGGCAGGACTTGGCGTCGATTGAGGAATTTTGCGGCAAGCTGGAAGCCGCCAAAAATGCCAAGCACAGCGCGGATTTCATGGTGATCGCCCGCATTGAGGCTTTGATTGCGGGCTGGGGCATGGAAGAAGCTTTAAAACGCGCGCAGGCTTATACCGAAGCCGGGGCCGACGGCCTTGTGATTCACTCCAAAGTCAATACGCCGGATGAAATTTATGAGTTTGCCAAACGTTACAAAGGGAAACTGCCGCTCGTAGCCATTCCCACCATGTATTATGACGTGACGGCGGATCAATTGGCCGAGCACGGTTTTAAAATTGTGATTTATGCCAATCAAGGCTTGCGCGCCAGCATCCGCGCCATGCAGGAAACGTTTAAATCCATTTATGAAACGGGGTCCACGGCCGCAGTGGAGTCCCGCATCACTTCAATGAAGGAAGTCTTCGAACTGCAGGGCATGGGCACGCTCAAAGATACGGAGACGAAATACCTTAAAACTGAAAAAATGCATGTGATCGTGCCTGCGGCCGGGGACGCGCGTAAACATGCCGATTTCAGCACGCTCCTGGAGGACAAACCGTTGTGCATGCTGGAAATTGCGGGGAAGACCCTTTTGCAGCACCAGGCCGAACTTTTCCGCGGCGCCGGGGCAACGGACATTCATGTCATCGGCGGGTACAAACGCGAGAGTATCCGCGGCGACAATATCAACGTCGTTCCGAATCCGGAATGGGCCCAGACGCATGTGGCGTATTCGGTCATGCGCGCGGGTGAAAACCTGAAAGGGAAATGTCTGATCGCTTATTCCGACATTCTCTTTGACCGTCAAGTCCTCAGTCTGCTGCTCAAAAGCCCGAACGCCATCACGCTGGTCATTGATCGCGCTTATAAAACGCTGCCGGCCCGCAGCAAGGCGCTGGAACTCGTTATGACCGAAAACCCGGCTGAGGGCGAAAAGAACCGCCGCATGGCGCTCAACACCTTGAAACCCGTGCGCAAAATTGCCAAAAATCTGGACCGCGCTAAAGCCGACTGTGAATTTGCGGGCATCGCGCTGTTTCAGGAAACCGGATTTCAAAAACTGCGCGAGGCCTGGCAGCAAGCCCGGCAAAAATTCCAGGGTAAGCCGTTTTATGAGGCCTCTGCGGTTGAAAAAGCCAGCCTGACCGATCTCTTGCAGTATATGATCGATCTCGGAACGCCCATCTACGGCATGGAAGTCGAGCACGGCTGGTCGGAAATTCATTCGCTCGAAGATTATCGCCGGGTCAGTCAATATTTCAAAGCCACCGAAAATTTGTCCAACGTTTCTTAGAATAAACCGCAGCAAATCATCTTCCCTTTGTCATTGCGAGCGACCGAAGGGAGCGAAGCAATCTCTGAGATTGCTTCGTCGCTGCGCTCCTCGCAATGACAAAGCGGACCTATGATTTCTCCCCAAGATTTTGTCCAAGCGCTTAAGACCCGCAAATGGCGGTTTTTTACAGGCGTTCCCTGCTCATTCTTCCAATCCGCCATTAACTGCGTGCGCGGCGACAAAGACCTGCGCTACATCATTGCGCCCAATGAAGGGTCGGCCTTGGCGCTGGCTTCAGGGGCCTGTTTGGCAGGACAACCAGCGGTCGTGATGATTCAAAACTCGGGGCTGGGCAATCTGATCAATCCGCTGACATCGCTCAATATGATCTACCATCTGCCCGCGCTTATTTTTGTGAGCGGCCGCGCTTACGGGGTTGCCGACGAGCCCCAGCATGAAATCATCGGCCGGACCATGGGCGGTATGCTTTCCGCCATGGGCGTTGCGTTCAGCGACTTGCCGCAGGAATCCGGCGCTTATGAGAAAGCGTTGGATGAAGCCCGGGTTTATATCGGACAAAAAAATCAACCCTGTGTTTTTTTTGTACGCAAAGACACCGTGGGAAGCTATGAAGTTTCCGTGGAAAAGGGCGCGTATCCGCTTTCACGCCTTGAAGCAATCCGCATCATTGCGGAAAATTTAAAAGGCCATGAAGCCGTCGTGGCCACGACCGGGATGGCTTCGCGCGAACTTTTCAGTGCGGCGGACCGTAAGGGCAATTTTTATATGCAGGGATCCATGGGCCATGCACCGGCCATCGGCCTTGGCATCGCCTTGGCCCGGCCTGAAAAAAAAGTCGTCATTCTGGACGGCGACGGCGCACTTTTGATGCATCTGGGCGTTTTATCCGCCATCGGCCACTACCAACCCAAAAATTTTTATCATCTCGTTCTGGATAATGAAGCCTATGAAACGACCGGCAACCAGGACACGACCTCGGCCTCGACGGATTTTTGCCTGGCCGCCAAAGCCGCCGGTTACCGGCAGGCGCAAGAAGCCGCCGATGAGAAAAGCCTGCGCCGCACGTTAAATGATTTTCTGGCCGGTCCAGGCCCTGTTTTACTGCGGATTAAAATCAACCGCACCCCCGCGGACAAAGTTCCGCGGATTTCCAGCAAATACTCTTCCGAACAAATCAGCCAGCGTTTTAAAAGCGCGTTGGACGAATCCTGAGCGTGGGCCTGCTTTCCTCCAATCCTGTCCGCTGCCACATTGAAAAAGGCGCTTTTGCGGGCCTTTCCGCCGTACTTGCCGAGTATCATCCCCAGCGCATCCTGGTCGTGCTGGGGGGGCGCTCTTTTCGCGCTTCGGCCCATTATCCGCGCCTGCTTGAAATGCTGGCGGCCTATGATTTTTTCTTTTCCGCGGCTGTTTCTGCCAATCCTCAAGCCGCCTTTATCGAAGAGGAGTTAAAACGCCTGCGGCAGGAAAAATTTGACCTTGTTCTCGCCATCGGCGGCGGCAGTGTGATTGATACGGCCAAACTTTTTGCCGCTCTGCCAGGGCAGGCTTCGCAAGATTTGTCCGTTTACCTGCAGGGAAATTTTGAACTGAACGGTCCCGTGCGCCCGCTCATTGCCGTACCCACCACAGCGGGAACGGGCAGTGAAGTCACTCCGTTTGCTTCGCTTGAAACCGCGGACAAGAAAAAGCTTTCCATTGCGCACCGGGCCCTTTACCCGGCCGCTGCGCTGGTGGACCCCGAACTCTGCCTTTCCATGCCGCCTTATGTCACCGTATGTACGGGTTTTGATGCCCTGAGCCAAGCCATCGAATCTTTTTGGTCGGTGCATGCGAATGCCGAATCGCAGAGGCATTCTTTAAAAGGACTTGAACGCATTTTGGCGGGCTTTGAAAAAGCCGTCAACGATCCTCAAAATTCCGAGGCCCGGCTGGCCATGTCGCAGGGCAGCTGCGAAGCCGGCTTTGCCATTGCGCATGCCCGCACCACGGCCGTGCATTCGGTTTCCTACCCGATCACGGCCCATTTCAACGTGGCCCACGGGCATGCCTGCGCCTTGACGCTGGCTGAATTTGTGCGCTTTAATGCGCCCGTACTGAAAGAAGCCGGGCAGCCGCTGCTCAAGCGTTTTGGCGCCGCCGATTATGAGAGCATGGCCGCATCGATTGAAAGCCTGATGCGTACGGCCTCGCTTGAGCGTTCGCTGGCCGCGCTCGGAATTGACGAAAAAGGGCAGGGCCTCATCATTCGCGATGGTTTTCGTCCTGACCGCGTGAAAAATAATCCCAGGCCGTTAACCCAGGAAGATCTTCGTTCGATTTTGCATAAAATTCACTGACAGGAGAAAATGAAAACCTATGAAATCATTTATTTTTGACTTTTTTCAAACCGGCGGCCGCAAAACCGCGCTGACCGCCGGTCTTATCCTGCTTGGCTTGGGCCTGATCGTGCTTTTTTTCCCGGAACTTTTACGCCTGCTTCTCGCGGGCGGGCTTGTCGCCGCGGGGCTTCCAATGGTTATTTATGGACTCAAGGACGAGGGCAGGACAAAACCGAAGCAGAGTCCGGATTCAAAGGAAAATGTCCGGATTATTTATCCGGAGTAACGCGGACGAGAAGCCCAATCAACGCGCGTATGGCAGTGGCGATTTGTAAGGATGAACGCTTAGAGCCGGTTTCATAAATATTCATAACCCTAATCGTTAGCGCGTCATTGCGAAGCAGGAAGGCTCTCTGAAGCTGAAGCAATCCCATTCTCCCTTCGAGATTGCTTCGTCGCTCGCCAAAAAGCGGCGAGTCTCCTCGCCATGACAAAATAAAGGTGATGTCCGTTATGATCTTTTCTCGAATAAGAGATTCGATTTGAATAGGACCTGCCATTGCACTTATTTTTGTCATTGCGAGCCGGTGATGTTTAAGGGCGAAGCAATCTCGTTTTTGATCTGAGATCGCTTCAGCATTCGCTAAAAAACAGCACCACCTTTTAACCTTTATGCCCGCAATGACGATGCGCGTGATTAGACTTACAGCGACGCGGGAACTCGCACAGCGCGTTAGGTTTTAGACTCTGGAAACGTGGGTGGTCTGAAGTTTCAGCTGTTCAAGACGCTCAATACGTTCAGGGGTGGGGGGATGGCTGCTTAAGAACTCCGGCACGCCGCTGCCCTTTGAGATTTGCTGCAGTTTTTTGAAGAAAAGAATAAGACCGTCCGGCGAATAGCCTGATTTGCGCAACAAATCAAAAGCAATATCATCGGCTTCGCGCTCGTCGCCCCGTCCGTATTTATTTAATATCCCGCCCTTGGCATAGTTCAAAGCCAGCTGCTGCAGCTGATTTTTATTTTGTTTGAAAAGCAGCCCCGAGACATATTCCAGCCCGTACTGCCGTGAAATCCCTTTGGCCGGATGGCGTTCGTAAGCATGCCCGATTTCATGGGCCAGGACGCCGGCCAGTTCGCCCTCGCTGGTGGCCAGTTTAAAAAGCCCCGTATGCACATAAATGCCCGCACCCGGAATGGTGAACGCATTGGGACTGGGTTCTTCGACCACGTAAAAACGGTAGTTGAATTGTTTGGACGGCAGGGCCGCCACCAGTTTATTTCCAACGGTGTTCACTTTTTGATTGAGCGTCGCATCGGCCGACAGCTTCATGGACTTTGCAATTTCGGCGGACATTTTCTGGCTCAACTGGTTTTCCTCGTCCACCGACACAATATTGAAATCGCTGACCAGCGGCTGAAGTGCCGCGCAGCCGGACAAGGCGAGAGGAAGAAGCAGGAGGAATAAACGGATGCTTTGCCCGCCAAATTGCTGGCGGGCAGGCAGACCTGGGAAATCCGTATTAGGCATAGCGGAAATCATCGGCATTGAGATGGCCCCACCCGCTAAAGGCCTGATCACTGAGGACCAGGCGGGCCTTTTGGCCGCGCCAAGCGCTGACGTCCCAAGTTACGCGCGCGAGAGTCTCTTCACTGGAAATAAAGGCATTGGGGCTGTGCGTCAAAACCGTGCGGCCTTCGACCACCAGCGAGATGGTGGTGGCCGGACTGCCGTTGCCGGCCCCCGCCAAGAAAGAAATTTTATTTTTACGGATAACGAAAGGAATGGAGGTTAAACGGCCCGTCGCCTCATCGCCTTGAAAAGAGCCTTCGGCAGCCTTGGCGGACGGGTGCTTTTCATAAGTGCCGATCCAGTAGCGGCCTTGGATGGCGGTCGGTTTGGCGCGGCCCCGTTTAACAGGGTTATCGCCCAGCGTTGGCTGGCTTTCGAAAGCCGAGCCTTCCGGCCGCCAGTTTTTAAGCGAGCCCGCCTCAAAATCAGCGTTGGAAAATAAGAGCCCGCCGCGGGGCTGGAGGCTCCAATAAACGGCAACACTTGCCAAAAGCGACACGGCCAGAATGGCCAGAAGTTTCAGTGCGGTTTGAACAATTTTTGTTTGTTCGGAAAACATGCTCACCTCAGCGGTTAATGGGCAGAATACCAAAAATCCGGGGAAGAGACAAGAAAACTAGTGCGCCAGACGGCTAGGGTTTGCGGGGCGGGTTGAAAAAGTTGGAGATGCGCTGCAGCAGATTGCTTGCAAATTGATCATCGAGCTTAAACGTCCGCTTGACCTGGTCGTAAACCCGCAAAAGCATTTTGTCGAGATAAATCCACAGCGCTTTCAGCCCATCGCCGGGCCGCGCACGGTATTCCGTGGACTGGATTTTTGGCGCTGTTTTTTCTTCGGTAAAGTAATAAAGCGCGATGGATTTACGGCTGGCGTTTTCCGGGCACTTCAACGGTTCCGGATGGCCATGAAACGCATCGGCATCGGTATTGAAAATGACCGCGCGGTTAAAGACCGGCAGAACTTTATGCCGGCAGGTCTTCATCTGCCGGTCCCAGAGCTCTAAGTGCCCGCCGTAAGAATCTTCCCAGGCCTCATTCAAATAGACGAGAACGTTGACGCGCCGGCGCCAATGGCGGTGATGCGGATGCACGGTAAAATCCGCGTGAATATTGAGATAACCGCCGCGTACGGATTGGTGCAGTCCGCCGCCTTCCAGCGCAGGGTCCGCAAAAAGACCTTGAATGCCGGTCAGCTTGCCGAGAAAAGCGACAAAGGCGGGGGAGTTGAGTTCGTCAATGACTTGCCGGACCGCAGGCCCGAATTGCTTGGGATTATTCTTCCCGTATTTTTTCTCATTCACATGCAGGTAGTGGATCCAGTCGCCGGAGCGGACATCCGGAAACTCCTGCAGGGCTTTGTGCAGCGCTTCTGCGGCCAGAAAATTTTCAAGAACAATGTGCGGATAAGGCCCGGCGGATTGATAACTGCGGCTCAGGGAAGCAAGTTCCGCGTCCCACTTGAGATAGGGAAATACGGACGAATCGATCGTTTTCATGACTTCGAGGCAGTGGATTCTCCGGTGTACATCGCGCCCGGAGTGGTCAGCTTTCCCGCCGCGGCGAGATTGAGTTTGAGACCGCCGACTTGAGCGTAGCGTTTGAAATTTTGTTTTTGCGGGTTTTTAATCGTAAATCCAAGGCTGCTGCTAAAATACGGTTCTGTCAAAATTTTAATGCCCACGCCGGTGCCTGCGCCGACCAGGCCGGGCGCAATGCCCTGAAGTTCTTCGCTCCACCACTTTTCCGAATAGAACAGGGAAGCGATTTCCATATGCTGGGCTTCATGCACATAGAAATAACAACCGTCCTGCAAAAGCGGCCATAGATTTTTCAAACAATCCGCCAGCGAATCGCGGTAATCCACGTCCACGAAGATTTGGACGCAGGCCTGGCGGAAATGGGGCAGAGTTTGATTGAAATAGCCCTTGTGGAAATTGCAAACGTCGATTTTGCCGTAGGTTTTAATGTTGTTTTTGACTTCCTCAAGGGTGCCTTCCCACCAGCCTTTTTCGTAAAAATGCGTTTCTTGCGTGCCGAGGATGGCGTGTTCCTTGTCTTGAGCGGAGGGTTCAGGCAGGCCTTCAAAAGAATCGAAAATTTCAAGTTTGCGGCCGACGAGCGCGCAAATCAGGGAAAGGTTGGTGGCGCTGACGCCTTTATAGGTGCCGCATTCCACCACACAGCCCTGAAGGTTTTTAGGCAGCTTGAGCAGCGTTGTGGCCATGACCAGGTGCTCGATGAAGCTGGAACCGGAGGTAATCGACATGTTGTTGCGGATCATCTTAAAGACCAGGCCTAGTTTTTGGGCAAACCCAATGCCATATTCCTTACCGGCCTCGGCGGAGAAGAAACCACTCAGAAATATCGGTGTGGCAAGGAGTTGGATAAAAACGCGGTAGATTTTGCCTAAGTAAGATTTCATAAGTTTTTATCCCTTTCAACCACCCGCAAAGTTTCTCCGGCGCTCAGACAGTCCTCGGCCCGCTGGGCCTGCGGAACTCGCGGCGGAGAACTTTCCGGCGGGTTGAACTCGCATAAGATTTTTGAGCTTTTACTTAGAAATTTAATCATGGAATCCTGTATAATTGCCGCTCATGTTTTAAGTTGGGGAAGGCGCCTGAACGCTAAAGGCTTTAAGGCGAAAGGTATACCACAAATGAGGCCGGGGGACAAGCCCTTGAGCGTGGCCTGGAAATAGGGACAAACCCAGTTTTTGGACCTGTCCCTGGTTAACCCGAGGAAATCCATTTGATTTTAGGTAAAAAAGTAGTCGTGACCATGCCGGCTTATAATGCCGAAAAGACCCTCGAACGCACTTACCGGGAAGTCCCGCGTTCTGTAGTGGATCTCGTTATTCTGGTCGACGATGCCAGTCAGGACCATACCGTCCGCAAAGCCCGCGAACTAGGCATTGATATTGTCATCGCCCATGAAAAAAATCTGGGCTA
The DNA here is from genome assembly GCA_023247055.1 of Candidatus Omnitrophota bacterium. Lineage (GTDB taxonomy): Bacteria > Omnitrophota > Omnitrophia > Omnitrophales > Aquincolibacteriaceae > JAHFHB01. The sequence continues at coordinate 25,433 of JAHFHF010000008.1, read as the reverse complement.
CGGCGGCAATCAAAAGACTTGTTATCAAGAGGCCCTCAAGCAGGGTGCGGATATTGTGATTATGCTGCATCCCGACTATCAGTATACCCCGGCCTTGATTGAACCGCTGGCTTGGCTGATTGCGCATGATACTTATGACGTTGCCATTGGTTCACGGCTGCTCGGCAATAGTACGCTGAAGGGCGGCATGCCGGTCTACAAATACCTTTCCAACCGAGTTTTGACTTTGCTGGAAAATATTATTTTGTGGCAGCACGTCTCGGAATACCACACAGGTTATCGCGCCTTTTCACGCAAGGTTTTGGAAACCGTTCCGTTCACAAAAAACTCGGATGGCTTTGTATTTGATAACGAAATTTTTGCGCAGATTTTTTATGCGAGATTCCGTGTGGGTGAAATTTCTTGCCCTACTAAATATTTCAATGATGCGTCGTCGATCAGCTTTCGCAACAGCCTCAAATACGGGGCCGGCTGCCTGCAAACCATGCTGAAGTACCGCCTTCAAAAATGGGGAATCCGCAAATATGAAATCTTCGAAGGCATCCGGCCCGGCCGTGTGTGCGCGCCCGCGGCCTGCGGCGACCCCCTGAAAACCCTCCACCCTCAAACGACCCCTGCGCGCGAATAATGCCCGGCGAACTTCTGCACACCGCGGCTCTCTGGGCGCTTATTTTTCCCGCCGCCTTTGCGCTCGGAAGTTTTTTCCAAAAACCGCTCAAACAAGGCGACCCTCTGCTGAACGGCATTATTTATGTGGGCCTGGGCTGGGGGCTTCTTTCCTGCGGCGTTCTGGTGCTGGGCCTTTGTCACGCGCTGCGTCCGGTTCCGCTGACAGCCCTGCTTTTAGGGAGCGCCGCACTCGTTTTTTTCAGGAAAACGCTGTTTAAAGAATGGGTCCTCGGATGGGCCGCCGAGTGGCGTTTCCGGGGGCAGAGCGCCTTAACCCGTTTTTATATCGTCCTGTTCGGCGTTACGGCTGCCGCGCTGCTGGCGGGAACCCTGACTCCTGAAATCGGAGGCGATGCGCTCGCTTACCAGCTCAACATCGTCAAAAATTTCCTGCGCCAGAATTCCCTGGCGCCGGATATTTATGACTACAATTCTTTTTTTCCGCTGCTGGTCAATAATCTCTACCTGCTGGGCCTGGCATTGGGCGGCGTTTTTGCGGCAAAGCTGTTCCATTTTTTTTCGGGCGTTTTGCTCACGCTGGCGATTCAGCGCTGGGTTTACCTGGAAACAAAAAACAAAGCACTTTCTTTGTTTCTTGCCCTGGTTTTCTGGCTGACGCCCGGGGTTTTTCACGAACTTTCGACGGCCTATATTGATGTCGCACTTTCGTTTTACAGCTTTTTGGCCTGCATCACGCTTCTTTTGGCCTTCCGGTTTAAAAATGCGGGGGCCTTCTTTGCCGCAGGGCTGTTCGCAGGCTTTGCGTTTTCAATCAAATACTTGTTTGGCTTCACCCTGCTGGGTTTGGGCGTGTTAGGGTTGATGGAGTTGTGGCAGAACCGCCGGGATTTTAAACGCACTGTTTCCCACGGGCTGATTTGGTTTTGCGCGATGGCTCTGGTCTGCGGTTATTGGTTTTGGCGCAATCATACGCAGACCGGCAATCCGTTCTTTCCCTATTTTGGCGAGTTTTTCGGCGGCGCCAACCGGCCGCCTTCCGACCATTATTTGTTTGGCATGGGCCGGAGCGCTGTTGAATTTTTGCTCGTTTTTTGGAATATGTTTTTTCACCCTGACCGGTTTGGGGCTTTTAGCAACCGGATCGGGCTGGCTTATTTACTACTGAGCCCTTTTTGGATCGCGGCGTTTTTATTTCTTCCGCGCGCCCGGCCCTATGGCATTGTTTTTTTTGGTTTTTTCATCACGTGGTTCATCATTGCGCAGGCGGACCGCTGGTTTTTCCCCAATCTGCCGATGCTTTGCGTGGGCGCGGCCTATGGGCTTGTCTGGGCGGGGCAAAACCTGCGCGGCCGTGCGGGTGAAGCCGTCAAGAAAATGGGTATTGCTGCGGGCGTGGCCGTTCTCATCGTTTATGCGCTCGGCGGAATTTATCATTACCGCTATGCCTACCGGGTTTATACCGGGCAGTGGTCCATGCAGACTTATCTGCGCAGCATGGAGCGTACGGCGCCGGCGGCCGAATGGGTGAACCAAAATCTTCCCGAAACGGCCAAGCTTTTGTTTGAAAGCGAACCGAGCCAATTTTATTTTAAACGCGATAGTGTGCGTGATGTTTATCTGCGCTGGAAAACGAAGTATCCCGAGCAGAACTGGAGCCTGGAAGACATGAGCCGGTTTTTAAAAGAATTATCCGTGACGCATGTTCTGATCAGCCGGTCTGTCAAGGCGCCTGTGCGCGAAGCCTCTTTGATTCAACAAATCGTGCAGCGTCCGCCGGCCGTGCTGCTTTATCAAGGCGAATCGGAAAATGTCCGCGATGACCGGCATGTCTACCAGGTTTATGCGCTCAATGCCGGGGAGCCGCCGTCTGGGACAGGAGAATCGCCCCGTGCCGGCTAAAAAAGATTTCTACAGCCTGCTCGGCATCGGTGTTCTGCTTGCAGTTTTCTACCCGGATTTTTTTATCGCCAAATCGGCAGCGCTCACCGGCGACCATTGGGAACAGCATTTTGCCTGGGCGCATTATTTTGCCGCCCAATTAAAGGCCGGGCAATGGCCGTTTTGGACTCCGCTGATTCATGCCGGCTTTCCGCTGGCTGCCGAAGGACAGATCGGTATTTTTTATCCGCCGAATCTTTTACTGTATGGGCTGCTGCCGGTCCATTGGGCGTATTCTTATAGCAGTCTGGTGCATTTTTTTATTTCCGGGGCCGGCACCTACGCTTACGCACGCCAGATCAAACTGAGTCCGTCCGCCGCCTTTGTAGCGGCAGTCATTTTCTTATTTGGGACCGCGTATGGCGGGGCCTCTTACAACATCACTTCCCTCAAGACCCTCTGCTGGTTTCCCTGGCTGCTGTTTCTTTTTGAGCGGTTTCTTGCGCTCAAAAAAATACGCTATCTGGCAGGCCTTTCCTTCGGCGCCGCTTTTTGTCTGCTGGCCGGGTATCTGCAGTATGCCATCCTGGCGCTGGCGATGCTTTGCTTCTATGTTTTGATCCGGCTGTTTTTTTTTCCGGAAGCGCCGCAAAGCGGGCGTGAAAAAATCAAAACCCTGTTTTTTTTCACGCTGGCCATGGCCGGGGGCTTGATCTTAGCCTCGTCCCAGATTTTTTTGACCTTCCGCCTGGCCATGGAGTCCAACCGGATCAACCTTACCGAAGATTATGCCTACGCCGGATCGATGAGCCCGCTCGCGCTGTTGACGCTTTTTTTCCCAAAATTTCAGGCGGTGCTGCGCGGGAATAGCCTTTACAGCGGAATTTTGGCGCTGTATTGGATGGTTTGCGCTTTTTTTGCGCAGAAAAAAACGGAACGCCGGGTTCTGTTTTTATGGATCGCCATGGGCGGATTTTCTTTGCTGATGGCCTTGGGCCAGGCGAGCCCGTTATACATTGCCGTGATTAAGCTGTCGCATTTTTATTCTTTCCGGGTGCCCGCAAAGTTCCTTGTTTTTGTCTGCTTCAGCATGGCGGTCGTTAGCGGGCTGGGCCTGCAAGTCATGCGGGAATCTCTTTGGGATAAACCCAAAGAAATCCGCCGGGCAGCGCTCGCGTATACCGCCCTGATGGGTGCGGGGATGAGTGCTGCGGCGGGAGTTTATTATTTTGTCACGCACGGCCGTGAAACAGCCATCCGGTGGGGCGAATGGCTGGTGTCGAATTATATTTACGGCCGCAGCGGCCACCCGCACTCGCTGCAAGCCTATTTCGACAAACTGCGCGTCATTGCGGACGATATTCAAACGATTTTATCCCTGGCCAATCCGTGGCATCTCTGGGCCTTGGCCGTCATTGTCATGAGCGGACTTTGTGTGGCCTTGACGATTTTGGGCGGCGCGGCTGAGTCCAAACGAAAAAAATCTTTCGCTTTCTTTTTTGCCGCAGCCCTGGGATTGCTGCTTGCGGACTTATACTGTTTTTCAGCGGCGGATATTAAACTGGATTTTAATACGTATGCGCGGGCTGAAAAACGTGCGCCGGTCGTCGATTTTTTAATTCGTGAAAATGAAGCCGGGCGCGTCATGCGCCTTTACGGATTCAGAAAACCGGGCGAAAATCTTCCGCTGCAGCCGGCCGCCAATATGCTCTACGGCATTGCCGACATCGGGGTCTATTCACCGTTTGTCAAAAGCCGCTATTTTGAATCCATCGGGTTATTGGGCAATGTCAATGATTCGAATTTTGCCAATGAACCCGCAGGGCGTTATGTGCTCGAGCGCCTGCCGCTCTTGAGCGCTCTCGGCGTTTCGCATATTCTAGCCTCCCAGCCTTTGGAATCGCCGGACCTTATTTTGAGCATGCAGGATCCGCAGAGCGGCGCCTATCTTTACCAAAACAGGCAGCCTGCCGGTCTCGCGCATTTTACGGCCTCCGCGGAAGTCTTTTCTGATTGGCCGACCTTGCAGTCGAAGTTGATGAGTGCCGGTTTTGATCCCCGGCAGGTTTTGCTTTTGGAGCGTTCTGAGGCGCAAAAACTCAAAAACTTATCGGCCTTGGCGCAGAATGAGGTCAGTCCGGAAACAGTCTGGAGTTATGATCCGGTTCAAGCCGCATGGATCATCCAGACGCCCAAGCCCGGCTTTTTTGTCTGGATGCAGACCTTTGAGCCTTGCTGGCAGGCGGAGTTGGATGGGGCGTCCATTCCGGTTTTAAAAGCGTATGGATTATTCCAAGCGGTCTGGATCGCCGGCGAGGGCCGGCACGTGATCCGGTTTTTTTATAAGCCCTTTTGCCGTCAGTAATTGAAGCGGCCCGCATGCGGCCCTCGGGGCCCGCCGCAGAGCAGGATTCTTGTTGCTAAGTGTCAATAAGAGACAGTATAATCCTGCCTTTTCCGGCATGAATTTGTGCGGCCCTGCCATCCTTTCGAATCCTAAAGACAAAGATTTAGAAAAACAGCCCTTATGACGAATACAAAAACAGTTTCGATCAAAGTGCCCTGGTCGCCGCCCTTGTTTGAAGAGGCTGACCTGGAATCCGCCATTCAAGTCATCCGGTCTTGTTGGATGACCCAGGGAAAGCAAACTGCTGCTTTTGAAGAGGAAACCGCCGCCCTCTGCGGTTCCAAATACGCGGTGGCTGTTTGCAATGGCACAGCGGCGCTCATGGCGGCGCTTTTGGCGTGTGAAATCGGCCCCGGCGATGAGGTCCTCGTCCCAACGATGACTTTTATTGCGACGGTCAACTCGGTGATTGCGGTCGGCGCTAAACCCATCTTAGTTGATTGCGACCCCCGGACGCTGAATGTCACCCCTGAACTACTCCAAAGCAAACTGACGCCTAAAACCAAGGCCATTCTTTTTGTGGACGTTTATGGCATGCCTTGTGACATTGACGGCATTGCCGCCTTTGCCAAAAAACATAATCTGCGGTTGATCGAAGACGGGGCCCAGGCCATCGGCGCGGGCTATAAAGGCAAACCGGTCGGTTCGTTCGGTCATTTGACGATCATCAGTTTTCATATGGCGAAACTGGTCCCCACGGTTGAAGGCGGCTGCATCCTCACTGACGATGAAAACCTGGCGGTCCGTATGAAGCAAATCCGTAATCATGGCATGGCCGGCCAGTATCAGTTCGTCGCCTTTGGCCTGAATTTGAGAATTACGGACATCCAATCGGCCATGGGGCGGAGTCAGCTTAAGAAGCTTGCGAAAATGCTGGAATTGCGTCAGGCGCTGGTGGATCAATATCAGGACGGCCTTAAAGGCCTGGTCGAATTTCAGCATGTGCCGGACTATGTCACGACGCATCCCCATATGATTTTTTCCGTGTTCTTGAAAGACCGCGCGCAGCGCGACCGTGTCAATGCGTATGTCAAAGAGCACGGCGTGGATACGCGAATCTGCTGGACGCCCACCCACCTTCAGCCCTATCACAAAACGCTTTTAGCGGATCAAGGTGCTTTCCCCAACGCCGAGAAACTGGGGGAGCGGGGTTTGAGCCTGCCGCTCGGGAATGCGCTGACTCCTGAAGAAGTCGCTTATGCCGTCCGCATCACGAAAGAAGCTCTGGCCTCATGACCCAGGGACGTAAAAAAATTGTCGTCACAGGCTCCGAGGGATTTGTTGGGCGCCATGTGGTGCGCTCTTTGGAAAAAGATTTTCACGTGGTCGGATTTGATATTGCACGTTCCATCTTCCATAACACCACCCGCAAAGAAGAGGTGTTTGCGTTTATGGAGGTGGAAAAGCCGGATATCGTGATTCATCTGGCAGCTAATCCGGATGTGGCCAAAAGTCTGGAGTTTCCCCAGGAAGACTTGTACCTCAACACGCTGGGAACCATTAACATGCTGGAAGCCTGCCGGCGCTTTCCGGTCGAAAATTTTATTCTGGCTTCGACGGCAGTCGTCTACGGCGAAATGACGGGGCAGGCTTTCAAAGAAACCGACGCCCCCAGTCCGACGACGCCTTACGGTATCGGTAAAGCTGCGGCGGAACAATACTGCAATCTTTATTTCAAGCGCTATAAAATTCCTACGACGGTTTTCAGGCTCTTCAACATCTACGGTCCCGGCCAGACACGCAATTTTGCCATTCCAAACATGATTGCCCGCATCCGGGAGGCCGGCAGCGAAATGCAGATGTTCGGCAGTCCCAACGACACGCGTGATTTTGTGTTTATCGAAGATATCTGCCGGGCTTTCCGTTTTGCCATCGATAAAAAACCAGCCGGCCGGACTTTTAACTTATGCGGCGGTACGGAAATACCCGTGCTGCGCGTGGCTGAAATCATCGCAAAAATTATGGGAAAACAGACCCGCTTTTTTTACAAAGACGGCGCGGACGACAATGTCCGCGTCAGCCGCATCCTGGGCGATAATACCGTGACGATGCGCGATCTTGGCTGGACGCCCGCCGTTTCCCTGGAAGCGGGTCTTGCTCAAATGATTAACCAGGCCCCGGTGGCCGCGCCTTCTTTTAAAAATTAACGCTCGAAGGGCCTGCGCTTGAAAAAACCTGCCGCTTCTGCCGCTTTCAAAATTCGCCATCTCAAACCAACGGATCAAAAAAATCTGGCGGCCTTTTTTCTGACCCTGTCGCCTGAAACGCTCAACCGCTGGAACCGTTTCGGCACGCATTTTACGCCCAAGCACGCGCAGGCTGTAGCCGCAGCGCAGATCGCCAAGCCGCTCCGGGAAGAACAGGGGTTTGTGGCGTATCAGGGGGACCGGCTGGCCGGTTACGCTTACCTGCGTTTTTTTCCGGAAAAGCCGCAAAAAAGCGGAACCGCGAGCCTTGGCATCATTATCAGTGATGAATTTCAAAGCCGGGGACTGGGCCGCCGCATGATGGAAGTCATGGAGCAATACTGCCGTGAGCGCAAGTTTAAAAAGATATGGCTTTCGACTTATTCCGATAACGAGAGAACGCTGCCTTTCTATAAAGGTCTCGGCTATATTGCGGAAGGTATTTTTATGTTCGATGAATTTTTTGGTCCAAAACCAAGGCATGTCATCAGCATGGCCAAATTCCTTTCGCCCCAAATGCAGAAAACGGCCCGGCAACTCAAACAACGGTTTCTGCCAGACTGATGCTTTCTGTCATCATTCCCACCATCAACGAGGAAGGCAATCTCAAAACGATCCTGCCGACGTTAAAGCAATATTGCGATGAAATCGTCATCGTCGATGACGGTTCGACCGACGGAACCCTGGAACTTGCGCGCCAGCATGCCTGCAAAATTGTGAACCGCGGAAAAAAACTCGGCGTCGGCTCGGCGGTTTACGACGGCGTGCGCGCCGCCAGCCATGCGATCGTGGCGATTATGGACGCCGATCACAGCCACCCCATGGAGGCGCTCAAAAGCGCCGTGCTGATTGAAGTGGGCTCGGTGGACATTATTAAATTTTCGCGTTTTGTCGCCGGCGGCGGCATGGAAGACAATTTCCGGCACGGCCTGATGCGTCTCTTTAACCGTTTTTTAGCCATGATCGCGCACGTGCATACGCAGGATTTTACGGGGGGATACATCGTGGCGACGAAAGAATGTTTTGATTTCGAGCAAACCGCCATCCAGGGCGAGTGGAACCTTGAGTTTATGATTCACAACCGCAAAAAAAGAATTGCTGAAATTCCCTATATCTACAAACACCGCGCCAGCGGCCAGTCGAACTGGACCGGCCGCCAAGATGTGAAACGGGTGTTCCGCTATGTCTACTATCTGTTCCATTACCGCTGGAAAGCCCTGCGTGGCGGTCTTTAAGTGGCAGTCGCGGTTCCCATTTGCCCGGCGTTCGCATTGCCCTTTCTGCGCACAAACCCGTTTTGAGTTTTTTTTAGCTTACGACGACGTTACCGTCATGCGCTGCGCCTGCGGCTATGTCTTCATGAATCCATATCTTTCGGAACAAGGCTCCCAGGCTTTTTTTTCCGGTGACGTAGCGGCCGAATTTCCCTGGCTGGTCGATTATGAAAAAGTCATGGATCAAACGCCGGAAAACAGCAAAACTTTCAAAGCTTACGGCAAAGCCCTCGATCTTCTAGAAAAAAAGAAGCCGCAGAAGGGCCGGCTGCTGGATATCGGCTGCGGCTCCGGACATTTTCTTGGGCTGGCCCGGCAAAGAGGCTGGCCGGTGGAAGGGCTGGATTTTGATGCCAAATCCGCTTTTGCGGCCGCGCAGCGCTGCGGCGGGATGATCCGTGAAGGGCGCCTGCAGGACGCGGGTTTTCAAACCGGGTCCTTTGACGTGATCACGCTGTGGGATTATTTTGAGCATGTTGAAGACCCTGCCGCGATTTTGACGCAGGTCCGGCGCTTGCTGGCCCCGGCCGGTATCCTGGTCATTGCCTGCCCGAATCATAAAAGCCTGCTTTTTGGCGCGGCGCTGTTTTTGTCAAAAATGACCCGGGGAAAGTTTTTCTGTCACCCGCTGCGCCTGCTCTATCCGATCACCCATCTTTCTTATTTTGATCCTGATTTCCTGTCCCGGCAGCTTCCCGCGCATGGATTTGTCGAGTTTGCCCGGCGTTATGATGAAACCGATTTGCGCAGGATCCGGCTCAACCCCGTGCTGAAACTGTTTGTCGCCGTCTTGTTCGCTGCCGGGCGTTTTTTCCGTCTGACCAACCGCTTCAATCTTTTTTTGGAAAAACAAAATGATTCAGACCTTCAAGAGGCAGCCTAAAATTTTTTGGTGGATCCTGCTTGGAAGCGCGGCCCTGCGGCTGGCCGGCCTTGCGCGGCCGCTGCTTGGCAATTTCTCCAGCGTGCAGGTGATTTATGCCATGATGGCAAAAAATTTCAGGGATTTAGACTGGAACCTTTTTGTGCCAAGGCTTGATATTCTGGCGGGCGGAGAACCGGGGATCCGCCTTTTGGACCTACCCCTGATCAGTTACGGGGCGGCGCTGCTGAGTGTTTTGACTTCGGCGCCTGTTGATCTTCTGGGGCGCGGCTTATCGGCCGGGTTTTCATTGGCCGCCGCGGCCGTGTGGTTTCATTTTCTGAAGCGGCGCTTTTCTGAAACCGCCGCGCTGGCCGCGATGTTTTTCTTTTCGTTCGCGCCGCTGACGATCATTTACGGTCAAAGCTTTCAAACCGATGCGGCCAGTCTGTGTTTGTTTCTTTTTGCGATTGACCGGCTTCAAAGTGCAGCCGTCCGGCCGCTTGCCCTGATTTTTTCTGCCGGCTGCATGGCCCTGGTGCTCCTGATGCGGATCCAATATGTTTTTCTTTTTCCGCTGGCGCTTTATTTTTTTTGGGAGCAGGGCCAGGGCCTTTTGCGCAGCCTGCAAAAAATGACGGTATGGGGCGCGCTGGCCGTTTTGCCGCTCCTCGGATGGAATTTTTATATTTATCATTTTACCGCCGCGCACCCCGACACCGTGATTATGAGTATCTTTCATCAGCTTAAGACCGGCACGTATGCCGGCTACCGCCCCTGGAGCCCTTTTTTTCTCAGCCATTCCGCCGCCCATTTTTTCCAACTCCTGCTGAATCCTCTGGGCGCGGGTTTATGCCTCATCGGACTTTTTAGCCGGAATCAGTCAAAGCACGAGAACGGTCTACGGCTGTGGTTTTTTTTGTGGGCTGGCATGCTTGCGGTTCTTTCAAAAAAAGCCGTGGATATGAATTATTACTGGCTGGGACTCTGCCTGCCGGCTTCTTTTTTTGCCGCCAAAGGTCTGATTTTATGTGCCGCGCGGCTGCGGCGCGGGACTCCTGGCCGCGGTTTTTTGTTTTTTCTGGCGGGAATCTCGTTGATTTTTTCATTGCGCTATGCCGCGGGCGCTGCTTATAAGACGCCCGCGGAGGACGCCTCGGTCATCGAAGCCGGCCGTTACATCCAGGAACATAGCGGCAAAGAGGACCGGATCATCGCCGCCAACGGAACGAATTTAAATTTGTTGTATTATGCCGGCCGCAAGGGCTGGGCCTTTCCGATCCTCGATCGCGCAGAGGCCTCGGCCTCGCCTTATGGAGCATTTACGCTTCAGGGACAGCCGCTGAGTGCGGCCAAGCAAGCTTTTTTAAAAGCGCAGACCCATGCCGTCGCCGCTTTGGAATATTACCGGGAGCAGGGAGCACGCTATTTTGTGTGCGTGCGTATGCAGGATTTGACGCAAAGTGTCGCCGGTCAAGAACTCAAAGCGCATCTGGACCGGCATTACACCAAGAAAATCGAACAAGCCCAATTTATTGTTTATGAACTTTAAAAAAACACTCGAACCTGTTTCGCAATTAAGCCATGAGAAATTCGGGCTGGACGCATACTTATTGCATAGGTTAAGCTTCTGGCGTCCAACTCACAGCTGCCGTGCAGCTCATTTTTTTAGGAAAAACCATGGTTGAGCCGCTCGATCAAATCAGAGACCGCTGCCAAAAACCCCGCTACAAACAAGTGGGCAACTGGATGGTCCGCCATATTCTACGCGATGCCGCCTTGCCGTTGACCTGGCTATTACTGCACACTCCGGTCACGGCCAATCAAGTGACCACGGCCGCTTTTGTCAGCGGGGTCTTGGGGTGCGTGCTGATGGCCCTGCCTTCGGCCGGTGCGTTTCTGGCCGGCGCTCTTTTGCTCCAGCTTTGGTATTATCTGGACCACGTGGACGGACAGATCGCCCGGTATCGTCAAACGGCTTGTCTGACGGGACGTTTTTATGATTTTGTCATGCATCAGGCGGTTCACGGGCTGATTTTATTTGCCCTGGGTCTGCATGTTTTTCATTTAACCGGGCAGATTTTTTTCGTGATCTGGGGGTTTGCGGGTTCCTTTTGCAGCATGATGTTTAATTATTATTACGATGCGCAGTATAAAACTTTTTTTGAAAAATTAATGACGGTCAAAACTGTGGGGATCAGCAAGCCGCCGGAACCCGGGCCGTCCGCCAAGTCCGGCGCTGTCCGGAAAAGTCCCGCGAAAAAACTATTTTCCTTTCTGCACAAGTCCCATGAAATTCACGTGATGATGAATATCCTGACGCTGGCCGCGCTGCTGCAGCTTCTGCCGTTGGCGCGCGGCTTTGCATGGCGGCCGGCGCTCTTTCTTTTTTACGGACTGGCGGCGCCGCTACTGGCGGCCGTCAAATTGATCTATATTCTCCGCCATCGGACCATCGATGCAGACTTTAATGCCCGGTTTAAAATTTTAGAATAAGCGCAGCCCTGCGGAGATGCCATGAGCGCACAGCCCTTGATCAGCTTCATCGTTCCCGTTTACCGGGAAGAAGAAAATATTGCCAGGATGCTTTGTAATTTGGATGGGGTGCTCAAGCCGCATCCGGATTGGCATTATGAAGTCATCATTATTGAAGACGGCAGCCCGGACGGCACACGGCGCGTGATTGAGCAGGAAATCGGCAAATATCCTTATGCCCAGCTGATCCTGCACGATAAAAATCAAGGCTATACGGCTTCTTTGAAAGACGGCATCCGCGCGGCGCGCGGCAAATTCTTGATGTATATCGGCGCGGATGAAGAGTTCGATTCCTCCGAATTGCCGGCTTTTGTGGAGCCTCTGCGGCAGGGAGAAGCCGATCTGGTATTGGGAGTGCGCTGGCAGAGAAACGCTTATCAGCTTTTCCGGTTTTTTCTGTCAGTGATTTATATTTTCACGCTGAACTATCTTTTCAAAATGCGCATCAACGATTACAACTGGTCGCAGGCCTGGCCGCGCGAACTTCTTGAGCGCATCGAGTTAAAATCCGGCTCTCTTTTTGTCCTGCCTGAAATCATCATCAAAGCCCATGATCTTGGCTACCGCATCAAAGAAGTGCCGTCCAACCACCGCGGGCGCCAGGCCGGAAAGTCGTCGGTCAATGTTAAGATCATGGGCCGGGCGTTGCGCGATGCCTTTCTTTTTGCGGTCCTGCGCAATTCAAAAAAATACTCGCCCGGTAAAAAACAGTAACCCCCTGAGTGCCTCTGTCCATGACCGTACGCTTGCGCCAAATTTTGGGAGTGATGGCTGCGATGGCCCTGGCCGCGTATGCCTGGGTCCCTGCCTTGGCTGAAATCGGCGGCCATAATAGTTTCTTGCAGGCGGACATGGTTGTTTCGCTCGGACTGGGACTCGCCTTTGCGCTGCTTTGCAGTTTTTTCCTGCCAAATTCTGCCGTTCAAGCCGCCGAAAGAGTATGGCGGCAGTGTCTTGAGAAACACGGCTTTGTTTTTCCGGCCCTGCTGTTGCTTCTTTTAACGGCCTTGATTTGGATCAACCGGCATATTCTGCACCAATTCATGAATTCCGCGGACGAACACTCCTGCTATTTTTTTGCTGAACTCATCCGCATGGGGAAGTGGTGGGTCGCGCCGCATGAACTTGCCGAATTTTTTAATGTGGTGCATGTGGGCAATCGCGACGGCAAATGGTTCAGCGTTTATCCGCCGGGCTGGCCGCTCTTGTGGGCCGCCGGGCTGCAATTCAAGATTGCGGATTGGATCAATCCGCTGCTGGCGGTTTTTTCGCTTCCGCTGATCTACGGCGCGGCGCGGCGTCTTTTTGGAGCGGCCGCAGCCCTGGGCGGCATCCTGCTCGTGGTCTTTACGCCTTTTTTCCTTTTCACCGGAGCTTCTTATTTTTCGCATGCGGCCTGTTTATTCACGATGGCCGTTTTCATTTACAGTTTTGTGCGCTGGCAGGAATCCACCCGTGACGGCAGCCGCTTGAGGTGGGCGTCCCTGGCCGCTGCGGCCTGCGGCTACGGTTTGATGACGCGCTATCTGACCATGGCCGCTTTTGCAGCGCCGTTTCTGGTCTGGCATTACCTGCCGCTTTTCCTGCGCAAGCGCCCATGGCGGGCGAGCGACATAGCGCCGGCCGTGATTCTGGCCTTGTTTATGGCCGCAATTCTTTACCAGAATGATGCGGTCACCGGAAAACCTTTCAAAGCGCCGAACAAATACGATAAATCCTGGGAACGCCTGGGTTTTAAAGGGGATTACTCGGTTGCCGAAGGGCTGCTTTATATGGTGTTCCGTTTTTTTTATCTGATGGATTATTCCGCGCCGCTGCTCGTTGCGCTGTTTATCGCCGGCATCTGCGGGCGTCCTCCGCAGGAACCCGGATTAAAGCGGGTTTTCCGGTATTCTTTTTTTTATGGGTCCTTTGTCTATTTTCTCTATTTTTCATGGGGCGGCAATCAATACGGCCCGCGCTACTGGTGGGAAAGTTTTCCCTTTTTAGGAATTGCGCTGGCGGATCAAATCGGCCGCTGGTGGCGGCGCGGCGGCCGGGTGCTGCAGAAGTTTCTCATCGGCGCCGTTCTTGTGACGATTCCTGCGAACGCCGCTAGTTTTTATAAACAGGGCACCGCGCTTGAAAAAGCAACGCGGGAACGCAAAGCTTTGTATACTTTCGCGGAACAGACCCTGCAAAATCCTTCGATCGTTTTTATTCATGGGTTTCTGGGTGACAGCCTGGTGTTGGCCGAAGATGATGCCGTACGCAATTCGCCGCGTCTGGACGGCCATATTCTGTATGCCCATGATCTCGGCGTGAGGAATCCGGAACTGATGAAGGCTTTTCCGGGCCGCGATTATTATCGCGGCTTTTATGACCGCAAGCTGAAGCAAGCGGTTTTGGAAAACATTGGGGGGAGCGCCGTATGAAAAATGCAAACAGTTTAACCAAGGGACAGCCCTTTGAGGAAGGGGGGGCAGTCCCTGCTTTCGTTTTAATTCTGATTTCCACCGCTGCGGCCGTTGCGCTTTTTTTCTTTTTCACCGCAGGGATTCCATTGATTCAGGCGGGTCTTCTGGCGGATTTTGGCGAAGGCAAGAAACGCTATGTGAAAGCCGCCCGCCTTTCCGTTTTACTGCTGGGAACGGGGCTTATGCTGCTGCGCTGGAAATGTCCGCGGATTTTTGACCGGCTCTGGCTGGTTCGTGCGGCGCGCAGAACCCTCAGTTTTCCTTTAGGAACCAACATTGCGGTTCTTTTTTTCATTTATGGATTAACGCTCTCGGCGGTCAGCGTTCTGCGGCACGCGGCGCTTGAAACGCGTGCTTTTGATCTCGGCATTTTTGCGCAAGCGGTCTGGACGACGCTGCATGGAAGTTTCCTCTATTCGTCGATTAAGGAAGGGATTTGTTTGATGGGCGACCACGTCAGCCCTTTACTCGCACTGCTGACGGCGCCGTATGCGGTCTGGCCTGATCCCCGCACGCTTCTCATCCTTCAGGCCTTTGCAGCCGCGGCCTGTCTTTTTCCGCTGGCACAGTTCGTCGAAGAAAAATTTCTTGATAAAAAAACGGCGCTGGTTTTCGCCTTGATGTATTTTTTCTTCATGCCAACGCGCGCCGCCGTCCACGAAGATTTTCATCCCGAAGTGCTTGTAGAGCCATTGATGATCTGGGCGTTTCTGTGGCTGGAACGAGGACGGATGAAGCTTTTTCTTTTGGCGCTGGCCGTGATTTTGGCGGCCAAGGAAAACATGTCGGGCATTGTCTTTGCCTTCGGCGTTTATGCGGGAGTTTTCAAAAAGAAACGCCTCTTAGGGCTGGCGCTGGCGGTTTTTTCCGTTGCGTATCTTTTTTTCTGCACGCGCTGGCTTGTGCCGCACCTCAGCGGCAAGCCTTACCTTTACACCGGCTTTTATTCGCATCTTGCAGGCGCGGATGCGGCCGGACTCATGGGCATGCTGGCAGATCCGGAGCGCTGGGAATACCTGCTGAAAGTCTATTTGCCGTTTTTGTATTTGCCGTTTTTAGATCCGCCGACCCTGCTTTTGACGCTCCCGGTTTTAGTGCAGAACCTGCTTTCGCGCAACGGCGTGGCCCGGTCGTTTAATTATCACTACATGACGGGACTGACGCCGTTTCTGTTCATTTCTTCGGCGGCGGCCCTGCTGCATTTAAGAACGCGTTTTGCCGGGGTCAGAAAACACTTTGATATTTTTCTGGCCGTTCTTTTGTGGACGGCCATGCTGCGGGCCGGCGCCCCGGAATATTTCTACGGCTGGGAGAGCGCGAGACATATCACGGCCCGCACGGCCATGATTCGCTCTGAGATGGCAAAAATTCCAGGGACGGCCGTGCTTTTGACCCATAACAATCTGGTTCCGCAGGCTGTCAACCGCTTCGGCGTTTATCAATTTGATTATGCCCCGCTGCCGGCAAAAGCCCAGGCGGCCGTCAAGCGCAAAGCCGGTTATGTCGCGATGGATGCCCGGTTTTGGGAGCCGGACACGCCGCCGCTGGAAAGCGAAAAGCGGGCTCTTTTGGCCGGAGGCTACCGCGTCATTTTTGAAAAAGATGATTTTTTGATTCTTCAAAAGTAGGAGACGCGACTGTCCCCTACAAACTCAGGGCCTACGCATCTTAACTACGGGATAGGCCTAAAGTAACTGCCTATGAGTATCCCCCCCTCTTGATCTCCCCCCGAAAAGCACGGGGGGAGAGATAAAGCACTGTGATTCATGCGAAAGATTGATTGCTTTTTCCTCCCCCCGTGCTCTCCGGGGGAGGATTAAGGTGGGGGATAGACACAATAAACAGCCCACGCTGCAAATTAGATGAGTAGGCCGGCTACAAACTGGACATGGGTTGTTCCCAAACGGCCATCATGCTAAAATAACACTTCACCCATCACCGAAAGATAAACTCATGACCGTTGAATTTGCCCCGAAAACTGCCAAAGATATCCAAGCCGAGTATGACCGGCTTTACCTGGAACAGCCGATCCGTGACGAAGACCGGGCCTACCGCTGGTTTGCGCAGATCATCACCCGCGCGGTCAAAAATCCGCAGGCTGTGATGGACATTGCCTGCGGGGGCGCTTATTTTTTTAAACAGCTCAAGCCGTTGCTGCCGGCCGGTGCTAAAATGGTTGGCATCGATATTTCGCCCGAAGCCCTCAAGCTGGCGCGTCAAGAATGCCCGCAAGGCCAGTATTTTCTTTCTGAAGCCGAAAAACTGGATTTTCCTGACAACTCTTTTGACGCGCTGACGTGCCTGGGCAGCCTGGAGCATTTTTTAGACATTGGCAAAGCCGTTCAGGAAATGAAACGCATTCTCAAACCTGAAGGCGTTATCCTGATTCTAGTGCCGAATATTTTTTGGTATAAAGACCTTCTGTGTGTTGCGCTCACCGGCCAGCGCAAAGTCCGCAATCAGACCCAGGAGCGCTTCATGAGCCTGGGAGAGTGGAAAGAACTGCTGGAACGTTTTGGTTTAGGCGTGACCCGGATTATCAAATACAACGGCATCGCCCAAAGTGGATTAAAACAATGGTTCAAAGATCTGTTGATTCCTACCCGTTTTTCTTACCATTTCGTTTATCTCTGCAAAAAAATCTGAGGGCTGCGCTCAAGTGCCGCCTGCGATGAAGATCGGCATCGACATTCAATCGACGGTTGGCCCCTATTCCGGGCTTGGAGTCTATACCCGCCGCGTTTTGGATACGCTCGCCCCAGCCCATGATTTTAAAAGGCCGTTTGTCCGGGGCAGTGAGGAGTATCATTTTTTTTGCACGCGTCCGCTCAGGAACACGCTGGACCGCCTTTGGTGGGAGAATCAAATCCTGCCGCGGCAAATCCGGCGCGCCGGAATCGATCTTTTGCACGTGCCGGCTTTTTCACCGCCGCTCGTTCGCAGCAGAAAAATCAAGGTCGTGACCACGGTCCATGATCTCATCGGATTGATTTTTCCGAATCAAATCGGTTTGGCCAGCCGCCTGTATTGGGGCCGCTGGCTGCCGCAGGCCGTCAAGAACTCAGATTTTCTCGTCGCGGATTCGCAAAGTACGCGTGCGGACCTGATGCGCCACCTCGGTGTTCCGGCCGGAAAAATCCGGGTGATCGCCTTGTCGGGGCATGAAGGGTTTTCAAATACGCTGCCTGCCGGAAAAATCGCGCAGGTGAAAGCCGCCCTGGGAATACGCGGCCGCTATTTTTTATTCGTGGGTACGTTAGAGCCCCGCAAAAATTTGGGCCGGGTCTTGGCTGCTTTTGCGGAATTTCAAAAAACCGGCGCCGAGGCCGCGGCTTATCAGCTGGTGGTCGTGGGCTCCAAAGACTTTGCGCACGGACAGTTTTTCAGGAGCCTGATGCGGGATTATCCGGCCGCCGCAGCGCATGTCTTGTTTACGGGCTATCTCGAGCACGAAACGCTGAATAGCCTGTATCAAGGCTCGACGGCTTTTTTGTACCCGTCTTTGTATGAGGGCTTTGGCATTCCGATTTTGGAAGCCATGGGTTCCGGGGCCCCCGTGATTACTTCGAGTACCAGCTCGATGCCGGAAATTGCCGGCGCTGCGGCGCTTTTGGTCGACCCGCTCAAGACCGCGGAAATTCGCGATGCGATGCTGCGGATTGCCGAAGATGAAAACTTCAGGCAAACGCTGATTGCGAAGGGCCTTGAACGCATCCGCCTTTTTTCGTGGGAAAAAACCGTGCGTGAATTGCAGTCCGTTTATCAGTCCTTGGCTTAAGGCTGTAAGGGCCGGTCACGACCGGCCCCAACGAAAAAGAGAGGATTGTTTGAAATTATCCGTTGTGATCATTACAAAAAATGAAGAAATGAACATTCAGGATGCCCTGGCTTCCGTGGTCTGGGCCGATGAAAAAATCGTGCTCGACAGCGGCAGCACCGATCAAACTGTTTTTTTGGCCCGGCTGGAAGGCGCCCAGGTCCATGAAGAACCTTTTACGGATTTTGCGGCTCAAAAAAACAAGGCCCTGGGTCTGGCTTCCGGCGACTGGGTGCTTTTAATTGACGCGGATGAAAGAATTACGGTGCCTTTGCAGGCCGAAATCAAAGCCTGCCTTGCGCAAAATCAGCCAGCGGCCTATGCCATTCCGCGCGACACGTTTTTTTTCGGACGCCGCCTGCGTTTCAGCGGCACCCGGGAAGATGCTCCGGTCCGTTTATTTCCGCGCGGACAGGCCCGTTTTTTCCAAAGCGTGCATGAACAGGTACAAACAGACCTCCCGGTCATAAAGTTGAAAAACAAAATGCCGCATTATTCGACGCGCGACCGCGAGCACTATCAGCGCAAGCTGGACTGCTATCTGCCCCTTGAAATCAAGGTCATGCGGGAAAAGGGCCGGCGTCTAGGATTTTGGGACCCTTGGCTCCGGCCGCTGTTAAAATTCTGCCAGCTTTATTTTTTTCAGGCCGGCATTTTGGACGGCCTGGCAGGTTTGCAGTATGCTTCTTTTTCTTCGTATTATGTTTTTCTGAAATATTCGCGGGCTTTAAACGCCGCATGAAAATTCGCATTGTCATTCTCAACTACCGCGGCGCGGAACTTTTGCCGCAATGCCTTCCGAGTATCCTAGAAGCTGCGGCGCAATCCGCCCATGAGGTGACCACCGCCATTCTGCACAATCCCGGCGGCAGTTCCGATGACGGTCTCGATTATGTGCGCCGCCATTATCCGCAGGTTGATATTTGGCAGTCGCCTGAGAACCGCATCCTTTGCTCCAATAATCTTTATCTGCCGCAGGTCTCCGAAGCGGTTGTGGTCCTGCTGAATAATGACCTGCGCGTGGACCCGGGGTTTATCGATCCGCTGGTGCAGAAATTTGCCGAAGATCCGGCTGTTTTTATGACCGCGCCCAAGGTTTTGAGTTTCGACGGGCAGAAAATAGATGCCGCAAGTTCGCGCGCAGGCATGAAGTGGGGCCTGTTTTGGTGCAGCGCGCGTTATCCCGGCTATGAAAAAGAGATTGACCGGCCTTCCGAGACTTATTCCTCGGGCTTTGGCGCTTTTTCGCGCGAAAAATTTTTGGAACTCGGGGGCTATGACGAACGCTTCCAGCCCGGCACCTGGGAAGACGTGGATTTGAGTTTACGCGCCCAGAGGGCCGGTTATAAACTTTACTATGAACCCCGCAGTGTGGTTTATCATATCGGGCAGGCCAGTTTTAAAAAAGCCTTTGGCAGCCACGAAACAAGCGTGATCGCCTGGCGTAATACTTTTTTGTTTATGTGGAAAAATTTCAAAGGGCCCGGCTTCTGGCTGCCGCATCTTTTTTTCCTGCCGCTGCGTCTGGCCGCGGCGCTGGCGCTGGGCCGGTTTGATTTTATCAAAGGTTTTGGGCAGGCCCTTCGGAGGGCCGGAAAGAAACGTGCATGAACACACCGACCCGCTTAGAAAAAATAATTTTCTGGATTCTCTGCGCGCTTTTTGTCAGTTCGACATTTTCCTCGGCGCTGGTTGAAATTACTTTTTCAGCCGCGCTGATTCTTTGGATTTACTGGAAAACCCGGCCGGGCATTCAGCATATCCTTGCCGATTGGGACGCCGGTCTGTTTTTTCTCGCGGCTTTCGCCCTTTTTTGCGCGCTGACCTGGTTTTGGTCGGAATTTCCACCCCAGAGCGCCAAGGGCATGTTCAAAGTCTTGCAGCAGTTTTTCCTTCTTTGGATGGCGCGGGATTTCTTTAGCGGCACAGAACAGCAAAAGTTTTTTGACCGGCTGGTGCCTATCCTTTATGCGGTCCTGATTCTGGATGCCGGCGTCCAGTATCTGACCGGCCGGGATTTCATCCGCGGCTTGGCCGGCGAGCCTGCTTCTGCAGGCTACCGCGTTGGCGCCAGTTTTAAATCCTACGGGCAGTTTGCGGCCTTCTTAGCGGTGACACTGCCGTACCTGTTGACGCAGGCCTGGAACGCCTGGCGCAGACGCTCGTTTTCTGCGGCTTGGCTTCATGGATTTCTGGCCGCAGGGGGGCTTACCTGCCTGTTTCTGACGCGTTCGCGCGGCGGTCTTATGGCCTTTGCCGGCGGTGTCGGAATTTTATTTTTACTCCGGGCGCAATGGAAATGGATCGCGGCTTTGGCGCTTCTGTGCGCGGGTCTTTTTTTTGCGCTGCCCAAAGGCATGATCATCCATCTGGATGCGGAAAACCGCGAGCAATCGCTGGTCGAGCGTTATTATCTTTGGGACCGCGCGCTGCATGTGATCCGCGCCAAACCGCTCGGCGGCACAGGCATCAATACCTATGCGGTGGCGCACCAGCGCTATGACAAGACGCAGAATTGGCGTGTGCGCAATTATTATGCCCACAATGGGTATTTGCAGATCGGGGCTGAAACCGGACTGCCGGGCCTTGGGCTTTTCTTGGCCGGGCTTGTGCTGCTTATCCGGCAAGCGATTCGGCGGGTCCGCGCGCAGAGCGGGGCCGAGTCTTCTGAGGGTCGGGCCCGGCTGTGGGCGGTCTTGACCGGTGTTTTTGCTTTTTTAATCATGAGTTTGGCCGACACCGTCATGCACAACAATCAATCGGTCCTGCTTTTTTGGTTTTGGCTGGGCCTTTTAGCGGCGCTCAGCCGTACGCCGCGGACGGCTTGAACCCTGAGGGACCGGTCTAACCGCATGGACCTGTCCCTTTTCCCCAGCTTGGAAACGGACGTTGAATGCGCATCTTAGGATTATCCTGTTTTTATCATGATTCGGCCGCCTGCATCTTAGTCGACGGCAAGCTTGTTGCCGCGGCCCAGGAAGAACGCTTTACCCGTAAAAAGCACGACGCCGCCTATCCAGAGCAGGCCATTGCCTATTGCTTAAAAGAAGCCGGTCTTACAGGCAAGGACCTCGATCTGGTCGCTTTCTACGAAAAGCCTTTTCTCAAATTCGAGCGCCTTCTGGAAACCCATCTGGCCTTTGCCCCGAAAGGCATCCTGGCTTTTTTAGAGGCCATGCCGGTCTGGATCAAACAAAAACTCTGGATCAAAGAGACTCTGCGAGAAAAACTGGACTTTCAGGGCAAAATGCTTTTTCCCGAACACCACCAGTCGCATACCGCTTCGGCATTTTATCCCTCGCCTTTTGCGGAAGCCGCCATTCTCACGATGGACGGTGTGGGCGAATGGACCACGACCAGTTACGGCGTGGGCCGGGGGCATCAGGTCGAAATTCTCGGAGAAATTAAATTTCCCCACTCGCTGGGCCTGCTCTATTCCGCGTTTACGTATTACACGGGCTTTAAAGTCAATTCAGGCGAATATAAGGTCATGGGGCTGGCGCCTTATGGCAAACCCATCTACAAGGACTTGATTCTGAAAGAGTTGATGGATTTAAAAGAAGATGGTTCTTTCAAAATAAACATGAAATATTTTGATTATGGCGCAGGACTGCGCATGACCAACCGGCATTTTGACAAACTCTTTGGAGGTCCGCGCCGTAAACCCGAAAGCCGTGTGACCCAGCGCGAGATGGACCTGGCTCGCTCAGTGCAGGAAGTCACCGAA
Organism: Candidatus Omnitrophota bacterium; assembly: GCA_023247055.1. GTDB lineage: Bacteria > Omnitrophota > Omnitrophia > Omnitrophales > Aquincolibacteriaceae > JAHFHB01. The sequence goes on along the minus strand of JAHFHF010000008.1, from coordinate 3,661 downwards.
GAGGCAATGCTTCGTATTGCGCGGTATGTCAAAAAAGAGACGGGTATGAACAATTTATGCCTCTCAGGCGGCGTGGCGCTCAACTGCGTCGGCAACGGAAAAATTTTGCGCGAATGCGGTTATGACGACATTTGGATCCAACCGGCCGCGGGCGATGCCGGCAGTGCCGTAGGTGCGGCTTTTTTTGCCTGGCATCAGTATTTAGAAAAACCACGGGTGGTTCCGCAGCGCGATGCCATGCGAGGGTCCTATCTCGGGCCTTCGTTTTTAGAGCCGGAAATCGAGGCCTTTCTAAAGCAGAAACAAGTCTCTTACCGGAAAGTGAGCGATGCGGAAATTCCGGAAACCATTGCCGATCTTATTGCCCAGGAAAAGGTCATCGGCTGGTTTGCGGGCCGTATGGAATTCGGGCCGCGCGCGCTGGGCGGCCGTTCGATTCTCGGCGACGCACGCTCGTCTAAAATGCAGGAAACCATGAATTTAAAGATCAAATTCCGCGAAAGCTTCCGCCCGTTCGCCCCCACAGTCCTGGAAGAAAAAGCATCCGAGTACTTTGAATTCAGCCACAAAAGCCCTTACATGCTGCTCGTGGCTCCCGTGGCACCGGCCATCCGCCGCGAGATGACCGGCGAAGAAAAAAAGAAAGAGGGCATCGAACTGCTGAATGTCCCGCGTTCCAGCATACCCGCCGTAACGCATGTGGATTATTCCGCGCGCATTCAGACCGTTAATGCGGAAGACCACCGCCTTTATTATCAGACCCTCAAAAAGTTTGATGAAAAATACGGCTGTCCCGTGATGATCAATACGTCATTTAATGTGCGCGGCGAACCGATCGTCTGCACGCCGGAAGATGCCTGGCGCTGCTTTATGCGCACGCACATGGACTATTTGATGTTGGGGAATTTTCTTTTGGACAAAAAGGACCAAAAGCCGCTGGAGAAAGATTCGGATTGGCAAAAGGAATTTGAGTTGGATTGAACGCATCGACAAATCATGATTTGGGTTTTCGTCATTGCGAGCCCTGCGATTATTTGAAGGGCGAAGCAATCTCAAAGTTCTAGTTCGAGATTGCTTCGGCTTCACAGAGGTTCGCTGCCTCGCAATGACGAAGATAATGTTAAGTTTGGAACTCGAATACAATAGTTCTGATAACTTTTTATGAAACTCACTGACGAAATTAAAAACATCGATATGTCGGTTAAAAAGCTGCGCGAATTCGGGCTGCTGGTAGGCGGGGTCTTTCTTGCGCTGGGCGGATTCATGGCCTGGCGGGGCAAAACGCATGCCCCGGTTTTTTTTGCCGCAGGCGGGTTTCTCGTGCTTTTTGGCGCCGCCCGCCCTATGCTGCTCAAACAAATTTACCAGGGCTGGATGACGCTGGCCGCTGTGCTGGGCTGGCTCATGTCGCGTGTAATTTTGACGATTTTATTTTATACGACCATGACTCCTATTGGACTGCTGATGCGCCTGCGCGGCAAGGATCTGCTGGATTTGAAATTTCCGGATGATCGCCAGAGTTATTGGCATAGGCGCACGGGGACTGGCGATAAGGAAGATTGCGAGAAACAATTTTAGAGAGAATGTTCCTTCTCCCTCCGGGAGAAGGTTAGGATGAGGGGCAAATTCAATCCCTCACCCCTGACCCTCTCCCAGAGGGAGAGGGAAAAGAAAGGAAAGAAATGAGTAAATGGAATATCTTGAAAGAATTCTGGGATTTTTTAAAGGTGCGCAAAAAATGGTGGCTGACGCCCATCGTCCTGGTGCTTTTGCTGCTGGCATCCTTGATTGTTTTTACGCAGGGTTCCGCGCTTTCACCGTTTGTTTATACGCTTTTTTAATAAGGGACTCGTGATTGGTGATTAGTGATCTGGAGGAGACACTGCGTGACATTAAAATTTAATGCCGCGGAGGCGGCTCCAACACCAACCACGGGTCACGAATCACCGGGTGTTATCCAGAAGCACGCTTAAATTCTATGTTTTTTTCACGTTATCATTTCAAACGCGGGTACAAACGCCTAGCCGCTTTTTTTCTGGATGCGGCGGGCGGCCTGCTGTTTTTTGGGCTCCGGCGCACGGCGCCGCTTGAAATAGGGCGTTTGCAGCGCGTTCTTTTTATCCGCATCGACCAAATCGGCGACATTGCGTTGATGATGCCGGCGCTCAGGGCGTTCAGGGAAAAGTTCCCCCAAATCCGGCTGGATATTTTGACAACGCCGGAAGGCGCCGCTCTTTTACAACAGGAAAACCTGCCGGGAACAATTTTAGTTTTCGAGAACGGCTGGTTCAGGAAGACTTCGTTTTGGAAACGCTGGAGCGAGGCCCTGCGCTTAACGGCAAAGCTTCGTGCCAATCATTATGACGCCGCTGTCGATTTTCGCGGTGATCTGCGCACGATCGTGCTGATGGCTTTGGCCGGCATTCCTGAGCGCGTGGGCTATGGCATGACAGGCGGCAAATTTTTACTGACCCGCACCGGCCGGTATTGGCACGATCTGCACCAGGTGCATCTGAACATGGCCCTGCTCGGATTTTTCGGTTTGGAAAGCCGTGCCGTTTTGCCGGAACCCTTTCAGATTTCTGAAGATGAAAAGAAAAATTTTTGGAGCGGGTCTGGGCGGGGGATTTTGCTCAAATCCATGCCCTTGATTGTGGTCCATACCGGCGCCGGGCAGCCGGAAAAAATCTGGGAAAAACATAAATACCGCCGGCTGGTCGAACGCATGCTCAAAGACCGTCTGGGCCATGTGGTTTTGGCCGGTACGGAGGCTGAACGTCCGGCCTTCGGTGAAATCCAGCCGGGACATGCGCATTTAACCGATTTGCGCGGTAAAACCAGCCTGCGCGAATTACTTGTGCTTTTGTCGGCGGCCGACATCTTTGTCGGCGGAGACTCCGGGCCGGCGCATCTGGCCGCAGCGCAGGGCGCGCGGGTGGTGGTGATTTTTAAAGGCCCCAATGCTCCCGAGATCTGGCATCCGTGGGCAAAAAAACTTTATGGGGTGCGTCATCCGGTGCCGTGTCCGGCCTGCGGCCGTGAAAAGTGCCCGCGCCGTAAACAGGCTTGCCTTGAGACCATCCCGGCGCGGCAGGTTTACGAGGCCCTGCTTGAAGCCTGGCATGATACCCTCGTTGAATATCCGCTGCTGCCGCCGGTGCAGCCTGCGCTGGAGGAATTTTAATGTCTTTGGGAATCGATGCGCGCATGATCCAGCATACCGGCATCGGCACGTATGTGCGCGGCTTGCTGGGGGAATGGAAAGACCGGCCGCGCGAAGAAATGCCGGTCCTTTTTGGCGACCCCGAGGTGTGTTTTAAAAAGGCTCCGGGTTATGAGACCCGGCGTTTCAGATCCCCGATTTACAGCCTGCAGGAACAATTAAAGTATCCGTCTCTTTTAAAACAATGCACGCTGTGGCATGCGCCGCACTACAACGTTCCTTTGCATGTGCCTGCCGGAACACGGCTGGTCGTGACCGTCCACGATTTGATTCACTGGCTTTTCCGTAAAGATTTTTTTTCGCCGCTGCAGGGAGGCTATGCGTCCTTTATGCTGCGCCGCACGGTGCGCAGCGCGCACCATGTTATTACGGTTTCTGAAAACACCAAGCGGGATTTGGTTCAGCATTTCGGCGCAGACCCGGAACAGGTCAGCGTGA
>JAHFHF010000082.1 GCA_023247055.1 Candidatus Omnitrophota bacterium | reverse complement strand
CCGGCCTCGCTTGAAAGCGCCATGATCGGCGGCATTGCAGCCAACAATGCCAGCGGCATATGCTGCGGCATTCGTGAAAACAGCTACCAGACCGTGCGCGGGATGAAAGTCATTCTGGCAGATGGAGTACTGCTGGATACCGCAGATCCGCAGAGCCGTGAAACCTTTTTTCAAAGCCACGCCGCGCTCATCCAGGAACTCCGCCACTTAAGCGCTTCCGTCAAGACGGACCCGGAGTTAAGCGCGCTGATCCGGCGCAAATACCGCATCAAGAATACCACCGGGTACAGTTTGAACGCGCTGGTAGACTTCGAAGATCCTCTCGACATTTTAGAACACCTGATGATTGGTTCGGAAGGCACGCTGGGCTTTATCGCTGAAATCACTTATCAGACTGTTGCCGAGCCGCCCTGCCGTGCGGCGGCCCTGGTGGAATTTGCAGGCCTTGACGCGGCCTGCCGTGCCGCCGCGCTCTTGGCCCAAAGACCGGCAGTCCGGGCTGCGGAATTGATGGACCGGGCCAGCCTGCAGGCCGTCTGGCCCCAATGCCGGGTTTTGGGATTGCAGGAGTTGGGGCCGCAAAGCTGCGCCTTGCTGATCGAATTGCAGGGCAGCACGGCGGATGAGATCACGCTGGAATCGGCTGCCGTCGGTGAAGCGCTGCGTCCCCTTTGTCTTTCGGAAGAAATCCGTTTTTTTCAGGATGCGGCAAGTATTCAACAGCTTTGGCAGGTGCGCAAAGGACTTTTTCCTTCGGTCGGGGCTTTGCGCCGCGCGGGCACATCCGTCGTGATTGAGGATATCTGTTTCCCGCAGGAAAGTCTGGCCCAGGGGACGCGCGACTTGCGGGAACTTTTAAACCGGCACGGCTATGCGGATGCGATCATCTTCGGCCATGCTCTGGCTGGCAACCTGCATTTTGTGTTTAAACAGGATTGGGCCGGCGCCGGGGAAGTGGAGCGGTATGGGCGTTTCATGGAGGCCATGGCTGAACTGGTTAGCGGCAAGTACCAGGGCTCGCTGAAGGCTGAACATGGTACCGGCCGCAACATGGCGCCCTTTGTGGAAAAAGAATGGGGGCAAGCGGCCTATGCCCTGATGAAAAAAATAAAAATACTCTTTGATCCGGCCGGTATTTTAAATCCCGGCGTGATTCTTAACCCTGACCCTGCCGTTCATCTCAAAAACTTCAAACCCATGCCTGCGGCGGATGCGGCGATTGATGCCTGTACGGAATGCGGTTTTTGTGAACCGGTTTGCCCCTCCAAAGACCTTACGATGACTCCGCGGCAGCGCATCACCGTTTATCGCGAGATCCGGCGGCTGGAACGGTCGCGCGAAGACGACCGCCGTTTACGGGTTTTTAAAAATGGTTTTGCCTATCAAGGCGAAGCGACCTGTGCCGCCGACGGCTTGTGCGCCACGCGCTGCCCGGTGGGGATTGACACCGGTCATTTTATTAAAAAAATACGGGCCAAGCGCGCTGGCCGGGTTCAGCAGTTTGCCGGACTTTTTTTCGCAAAGCATTTTTGCGGTGTGTTAAACACGCTCAGCTTCTTTTTGAGCATCGCTCGCGCCGGTTCAAAAATTTTAGGACCTGGCCGGCTGGAAACCTTGACGGGGGCTCTCAACCGGATTTCTAAGGGCAGGATTCCCCGCTGGTATGCTGAAATGCCCGTGCCTGGAAGATTTCAACCTGCGGCTGCGGCAAAAGCGGGCGAGCCGGTGGTTTATTTTCCATCCTGCCTGGCGCGCACGTTTAGCGGTAAAAAAAAATGCGGCCGTAAGCCGCTCGTTGAAGCGGCCGGCAGTTTGCTTGAAAAAAGCGGGCATGGGGTTATTTATCCGCAGGGACTTGAAGGGCTGTGCTGCGGGCTTATTTTTGAAAGCAAAGGTTTTGAAACGGCCGCGGCCTGGAAATTGCAAGAATTGCAGGCAGCACTTGAGAAAATTTCAGATCGGGGAAAAATCCCCATTTTTACAGACACCAGTCCCTGCAGCCAGCGTCTGAAGCAGGCGCTTCAAGGTACAGGGCTGCAGCTGCATGATCCGGCCGAGTGGATTGCCGGACACGCCGCTTTATTTGCGAACGTGCAGCAACAGGACAGTTTGGCGCTGCATATCCCCTGCAGCGCCCGCAAACAGGGGTTGGAATCTGTCTACCGCAAGGCCGCAGGCTTGCTGGCGGCCCGGGTGGTTGAAAGCGGTACGGCTTGCTGCGGCTTTGCGGGGGACAAGGGATTTTTTGTCCCGGAACTCAGCATCTCCGCGCTCGCAGGCATGAATTCCGAAGCGTTGGGTATGGAAGGCTGTTCAGCGAGCCTGCTTTGCGAAACCGCGCTTGCGCGCCGCAGCGGTGCAAACTATGAATCGCTGATCCATCGGGCAGAAGCGGCTTTGCCGGATGTTCGCCGTTAAAAAATTGAAGCTGCTTTTTTCAAAAGCGCGACGGTGTTACAATCATGGCCTATGGCGCACCGTTTTATTTCAGCCTTAACCGAAAACAAAAATGCGGATGCGGCACTTGGGGAGTTGGCGCGTCACATTCAGGCGGGTTTGGACGGACTTTCCTGCGACGCGCTGCTTTTTTTTGTTTCGGAAGGGTATGAAAATTCCGATTTTCCGCGCTGGACTAAAACGCTGCTTGCGAAAACCGGCGCGCGGCACCTTTTAGGCTGCAATGCCAACGGCGTGATCGGGACGGGCCGTGAAATTGAAATGCAGCCGGCCATGTCCGTGATGGCCATGCACCTTGAGAACGTCAGGATCGAGCCTTTTGCCTGGACGCCGCATGAACTGGCTGGTTTCAAAACAGGGGACGACCTTGTAAAGAATCTGGATCTTTATCCGAACGACCAGCCGGGTTTTCTGTGCTTTGGAGATCCTATGAGTTGTGATGTCAATCGCTTACTGCAAATATTTAATCAGGGCTTTCCGGCAGCGACACTTGCCGGCGGTTTGGCCAGCGGGGTGGTGGTGCAGGCCGAAACCAAACTCTGGCTGGATGGCGAGGTCAGCGGTGCCGGCGCGTTGGGACTGGCCCTTGCCGGGAATTTGGAGATGCTGAGCCTGGTCTCCCAGGGCTGCCGGCCGGTGGGCACGCCGCTCGCGGTGACCAAGGCTGAACAAAATATTTTGTATGAAATTGCGGGCAAACCAGCGCTGAAAGTTTTGCAGGAAACCTATGAAAGTCTGAGTCCCGAAGACAAGGAATTGGCCCGGCATTCGCTTTTTGTCGGGCTAGCCATGGATGAATTTTCCGAGCATTTTTCGCGCGGTGATTTCTTGATCCGTAATATCATGGGTGCGGACCAGCAGAACGGCGCGCTGGCGGTTGGTGAGATGCTGGCGCCCGGGCAAACGATCCAGTTTCAACTGCGCGACCGTAAAGCCTCGGAAGAAGACCTGCAATGGACGCTTGGCAAATTGCCGCCGGCTGACGCGGCCCGTACGGAAGGCGCGCTGCTGGTCAACTGCTGCGGCCGCGGCCGGGGACTTTTTACGGAATCCGACCACGATGCGCGTATGATTCAGGCCAAACGCGATCCACTGCCCTTGACCGGATTTTTTGCCAACGGCGAGTTTGGCCCTGTCAAAGGCCGCAATTACATTCACGGGTATACGTCGAGTTTAACGATTTTTCGCTGATGAAAAAAAACACAGTTTTATTTTTTCTGGCCGTTTTTGCGCTGACTGGATGTTCGCCGGGGCATATCAGCGCGCGTGTTTATCTTTACCGCGCGGGCCAGTCTTTTTATAAGACGGATAATAAGCTGCGCCGCATTCAAAAAATGCCGTTCGAAGAGCGCAAAAAATACTATGGCGAAGCTTGCCGGCTTTATTTCAAAGCTTTTCAACTGGATTCCAGTGTTTTCAATCTGGATGAAATCGAACATGCCTTGCAATGCTGCGAGTCTTCGGAAGAACACGCGATCACGGCCGCTTTGCAGGATTTCTACGCGCTTTACCAATCCGAGCATCCGGTTGAAAGCGATTATGGCATGATGACCGGCGCGGCGGTCAGCGAAGGATGAGCCCTCTGGCCGGCATCGATTGCGGCAGCATTCCGCTGCTCCATGATAGCCGCAGTCCCTGGGATTCGGCCCGTTGGGCAGGTTCTGCCGGGGATGCGGTTCTTTTCGAAGCGCGCAAGGACGAGAGCGTCGTATGGATCGCAGCCGGTTTTTTTGTGCGCAAAGAAGAAAGTGATGTCTGGAAGGCCTGCCAGGATATGCTGGCTGAGGCCGTACGTATGGCTGCAGGCTGGCTGCAAGGCCTATACGGCTTGGAAATGATTGCCATGGAACTGGAGCGCGGCATTCAGAATTTCCGGCTGGGGGATTTCGGGGAGCTGCTTGCCAACCATGCGCGTGTCATGACGGTAGGGGAAGCCCGCTTAATCCGCTACGGCGGATTCTGGGGCGTTTTTAAAAAACGCGTGCCGGAGAGTTATGGCAGGATTGAGTTTAAATCCTGCGTCAAAATTAACCGGCAAGAACCCTCGCGGCTGGATCTTTACGTGAAGGCCCTGGCTCGCGAGGCCGGCCGCGCCTTGCCGCCGCAAAGTTCTATGACTCTGAAGGTCTGCGATTTAAGCGCGGCCAGGGTCTATGATCCGGCCGATGCGCTGCAACAGGCGAAATTGCAAGAACTGTCTAAAAAAATGGGACCTGTTTATTACCGCCATCAACGTGAGGAGATTTGTTTGTGGGAAACCACCCCTGCGGCCGGTATGTAAGAATTTTCAGCGGATTTGTGCTACTAGCCGGCGTTTTTCTGCCGGCTGCCTGCAGCCCGAAAGCTCCGGCCGCGCATTATGCTGCACGCGGCATTGTTGTTTCGATTGAGCGCGGCACTGACGGACTCGATCGCGTGACGATTTTGCATGAGGCGATTCCGGATTTCAAAAACAGTGAAGGGCAGGTCACGGGCATGGAACCCATGGCGATGACGTTTACCGCGGCGCCCGGTCTTTCGACCGCAAACGTAGCGCCGCAGGCAAAGGTGGCGTTTCATTTTGAGGTCCATTGGAAACCGGTGCCGCAGCTGCGGCTTATCGAACTGACGCCGCTTGCCGCCGAAACCCCGCTGGATCTGGGCGGGTATTCCGTTGAAATGGCCGAATAGGAGAAAAATATGTCCCGTGAACTTTCAGGCGTGATTGCCTGCCTTCAAGAAATTGAAATGGCTCTTGTCCAGCTGAAAAAGACCATGCTGCCGCATTCTCAAAAGGAATTTTCGGAATTGGCGGCGCTTGTACGGGATTTTTTCCCCAGTCCGGGCAAGGTCCCTGCTGAAAAAATCCAAAACTTTTTACGCCAAACCAGCCAGGCCGGCGCGCGCTGGATGCAGGAACCCCTGATCGTCGACGGCATTCCCACCACGCTGGCCGGCCTCTGCGACGAGCTCACCGAAGTCCTCGAAGACCTCAGCTAAACACGTCCGCAATTCTAATCGAGGAACACAATACTTAATTCATCAACCCATTTCGCGAATTAAGTATTGGGTCCCTCGAAAAACCAATGTTTTCGTAGGGGCCGGTTCCAAACCGGCCCGGATCAGTGCCCGCGTTTTAGGCGGGTTACGAACCCGCCCCGACAGATTGTCTCAAATTGCGTGCACCCAAATACGTCCCCCTTTTTCAAGGGACTCCGGCGGTGTGCCGATAAATAGGCCAGCCTGCACTCTCTTTGTGAAGGCACTGCGTTCACAGGCCAATGAAGCCTGTGTAAGCGCTTGTGAACTTATTTGCTTCACACCCAACCCGTGAGGTGGCCCATGACGCTTCCCATGATTGAAACCATTCTTTGCGTACTCGCCGGAATCTGCGCAGGCGGTCTGATTGCCGGCTACTGGACGTATGCCTCAGGCAAAAAAGAACTGGGTGAAAGAATTCAGGTTTCTGAAAGCCGCATCAAATCCGCCGAACACCGCGCTCTTTTACTCAAAGACCAGCTCGAAATAGCCCAATCCGATGTGGTCTTGCTCAAAGACCGCATGGACAAAGAACGGCAGGCCAAGACGGTTGAAATGGGGGAACTGCGCGAAACGCTGCAGCGCGGGGCTTGGCTGATGGCCGGCTATGCGCTGGGTGTGGGCATTCTTTTTGGCGGCACGGTCAGCTGGATTTGTACCGGCGCCCGGGCCGAAACCCGTCATCTGCGCCGGGTCATGGACATTCAGGTGGAAAGCCGTCTGGCCGTCGCGCAGAAACAGGCGCTTGAAACCGAATTGGCTCAACTTCGTCATGAAGGCCTAGGGCTGCGTGAATCCCTGCAGATCGAGATGGAACAAAAAGCCGTGGCCTTGGCCAAACTTGAGGCGCTTTTAAGTGGTCTGAGCGGCGACAAAGCCCTGAAAGGATTTGTCTCAGACCAGAAAAAACTCATCCAAGAGTTGAGCCGTTATTCACCGGAGAACGGGCTTGAAGCCGGCAAGGTGCCGACGGCCCTGCCGTTAGGCGGACGTTAACCGAAAATTCTGCATGCCGGGCAGGACTGAAAAACGTATAATACCGGTCTTATGAAAAGCGCCGTTTTTTTCTGCCTTTTTTTCATCACCCCGCTGATTTGGGATGCCTGCTCTTCCGCGGCCGCGAATAAAATTCCGGTGCAGCCGTCCGCACCGCTCTCCACGATAAAAATTCAGATCCGGCCGGATGCGCATAGAGCGCCAGCCGGCAAGGCCCTTCGTCCCGGAGAAGTTCTCTATTTCCGGGGAAGCGCCGCCCAATCCTGACAACGCGGCGATGGACGCTAAACTTGTCTACTCGACCGAGCCTGCGCGGAACAAAGCTTGCCCCCGCTGCAAAAATCTTGGGCCTGAATGTACCTGCGCAAAAACGGCCTCTAAGGACAAACCGGGTTTTACGGCTGTTCTGCGGCTTGAAAAAAATGGGCGCGGCGGCAAAACCGTGACGGTCATCGACCGGCTGCCGCCTTCCGACAACTATCTGTTGCCGCTCGAAAAACTTCTAAAGGCCCGCGCGGGCGCGGGCGGCACGCATTATGCAGGGGCCTCCGGGGGCGTGATTGAAATCCAGGGAGACAAGCGGGATTTGATCCGGAAAATTTTGAGTGAGAAAGGCATTGAAGTAAAAGGGTGAATCGTGGATAGTGAATCGTGAACCTTATGATTGTGAACAGAAGAATGTATTTACAGCCAGACAATCGCCAATTCGTTCTTGGTACAGTCCTGTGGCCACGAGCATTCTTTGACGACACGAAGTATCACTTACAATCCACGATTCAGGATCCGCAACCCACGTTTTTTCTATGATGAAACTTATCTCGTGGAACGTCAACGGGCTGCGTTCGGTCATCAAGAAAGAAATTTTCATGCCGTTTGTTGCCAAAGAAAGTCCGGATATTCTGTGCCTGCAGGAAACCAAAGCCATGCAGGACCAGGTGCCGTTGGATTTGCCCGGCTACTACCCCTTCTGGAACTCGGCCGAGAAAAAAGGCTATTCCGGTACGCTGGTTTTGAGCAAGCAAAAACCGCTTGCGGTGGTTTACGGCATGGGCCTTGACGAGCACGACCGTGAAGGGCGCGTCATTACGGTCGAGTACGATGATTATTATCTCGTGAATGTTTACACGCCCAATTCCAAACGCGATTTGTCGCGCCTGCCTTACCGGCAGGTTTGGGATGCTGAATTTTTGAAATGCCTCAAAAAACTCGAAAAGAAAAAGCCCGTGATTTTTTGCGGTGATTTAAATGTGGCGCACCAAGAGATTGATTTGGCCAATCCCGACCGCAACCATCAGACCCATGGCTTTACCGATGAAGAGCGCGCTGGATTTACGAACCTAGTCAAAGCGGGCTTCATGGATACTTTCCGCGAATTTGTGCCAGAAGGCGGGCATTACACCTGGTGGAATCCCATGGTTAACTGCCGGCCCCGGAATATCGGCTGGCGCATTGATTATTTTTTAATTTCAAAAAGCATGCGTCCCGGACTCAAAGAAGCGTTTATCCTGCCGGAAGTCATGGGCTCTGACCATTGTCCGGTGGGAATCGTTTTAAAATAGTCGTCTGTCGTGAGATGTGAGTCGTGAGTCTTGAGAAAGTGATAAGTCTTGGGAGAAAAAAGATTTCTGTGAATTTCAAAAACGCTTTTTAAATTATGTATCGAATTTCTTTTATGTTTTTTCTCAAGACTCACAACTGAAGACTCATGACTTTGGAGTTCTTTTATGAAAATTCTAGGTATTGATCACGTCGCTCTAAATGCCCGCAATTTAGACGTTTCGATGGCTTTTTATACGGGGATCCTGGGTTTCAAGATTTCCCAGCGCGAATTTCAGAAGCCGGGTATTGAATTTTTTCTGGACTGCGGAACGTCCTTAATCGGGCTGATCCAAGCCAAGGAAGCCGCGCCGGAGCATTATTTTCAAAATGAGGGGATTGGCGCCAACCATTTTTCATTCCGTGTCGCGGCTCCTGATTTTGACAGCGCGCTTGAGAAACTGAAAGCGGCGGGAGTTCATGTTCTTTTTTCAAAAAAACGTGAAAAATCCTGGTCAATTTATTTTTGTGATCCCGACGGCAACAAACTTGAAATCACCGCCTGGCCGCAGGAAGACGGGGCCTGAGAGCAGAACAATTCTCCGGCGCTCAAACAGTCCTCGGCCCTGCTGGGCCTGCGGAACTCGCGGCGGAGAATTGTTCTGCCCTCAGGCTTAAAAGACGAGGAATTATGGATATTTGGAAAAAATGCAATACATGCAAAAAAGACATCCCTTTACGCGCCAAATACTACCGTTGCTCGGTCAGCACGTGCCGTTCTAAAACAACCGGTTTTGTTTTCTGCAGCGTTTCCTGCTGGGATGCGCATATCGGATTTTATAATCACCGCAGCGCCTTTGCCGAAGAAGAAACCGCGCCCGCGGCGCTTGAAATGATTCCGGCGGCACCGGCGCCGTCTCAACCTGCAACCGTGTCTAAGGAGGAAGCTGTGACCGAAGAAAACAAGAAAACGATTGTGTTCCGCACCCCGACCGCTGCCGACAAGGTGGAAACTGAAACGCTGGTGGTTGTGTCCAAAGTCAAGCAGCTGGTGCGCGAACGCTCGGAATTCAACTCCAGCCAGTGTTTTATCGATGCGCTAACGCGTAAGGTCGTCGAAGAAGCCCTGAAGGGTATTGAACGCGCCAAAGCCGCGGGCCGCAAAACCGTGATGGGCCGCGACCTGGAATAGAAGGCGACGGTTCGGATTGAATACGGCCCAGATTAAAAACGAATCGTACGGCAAACGAATTGCATTTCCCGCAGTCTTTTCATTGAAGTCCGCACTTTTTATCTGCTACTATTCTTGTGGCGTTCTACCGCACTAAAACCTAAGGAGATTGTCATGCTTTCAGCTAAAGTCGAAAAAGCCCTCAATGATCAAGTTGCACTCGAGGTTTATTCATCCGACATTTATTTGTCGATGGGTTCCTGGTGTGAAACGCAAAAACTTGAAAACTCGGCCAAGTTTTTTTACCGTCATTTCGGTGCCGAACGCGAGCATATGATGAAACTCATGACTTACGTCAATCGCGAAGGCGGCCATGCGCTTGTGCCGAAGATTCCTGCGCCGCCTTCAGAATTCAAGTCGCTTGAGGCCGCTTTCGAAATGGCGCTCGACAATGAAAAGAAAGTCACAAAGTCGATCGGTAAGATCGTGGAACTTTCGCTTGAAACCAAAGATTACGGAACGTTTACGTTTCTGCAGTGGTATGTCGCCGAGCAGCAGGAAGAAGAAGGCTATTTTCAGTCGATCGTCGATAAGATCAAAATGATCGGCATCAAGGACACGCGGGGATTGTTCTTTGCGGACAAAGCTATCGGTAAGCTGCTTTTAGTCCCGGAGCCCGGAAAAAAGTAGGGGGCCGGTTCCAAACCGGCCCATTGCCGGGCGGGTCAGAAACCCGCCCCTAGACCTAGCAGACGACGACCCCTTCGTTCAGATAAGTGACGGTTTGGCCGGGGCGGATCTTGCAGCCCCGGCGCAATTCGACCGCGCCGTCGACCCGGACTTAACCCGCCAGAATGGCTTGTTTGGCGACCCCGCCTGATTCCGTTAAACCTGCCGCTTTCAGAAGCTGCGCTAATTCGATATACTCTCCGGTAATTTTGAATTCCATGCCTGCTAATCTAGCGTGCTTTTATCCGGAGTGCAACTGATGCCGAATTATTGGCTTATGAAAAGTGAACCCGAAGCGTATTCGATCGACGATCTGAAGCGCGACAAAGTATCGCTTTGGGACGGCGTGCGGAATTACCAGGCACGCAATTTTATGCGTGATGCCATGAAAAAAGGGGACGGCGTCTTTTTTTATCACAGCAACGCCGAACCTTCGGGCATTGCCGGCATTGCCGAAGTCGTGCGCGAGGGTTATCCCGAACCTTCCGCGTTGAATCCGAAACACGCTTATTACGATACAGAAAGCCGCAAGAACAAGCCCGTCTGGTATACGGTGGACATTAAGTTTGTCGAGAAATTCAAACAGCTTGTGCCGCTTGAAACGCTGCGCAAAACAAAGGCGCTTGAACAAATGCCGCTTCTGCAGCGCGGACAGCGCCTCTCGGTGCAGCCCGTCGGAGCCAAGGAGTGGAAAGTGATTTTGGGTTTGGCGGCTGCGTTATGATGCTGCCCGGATGGTTCTACAATCCCTGGCTTTTTACCGTCGTGACGGTGGTGAGCCTGCTTCTGTGTACGTACCTGCCCGTCAAAGTCAAAAACCCGGAGTTGCGCGTTTTTTTGACCTACTTTCTGCTGATTCCGCTGAGTCTGGTGATCGTGGCCTACGTCTATCCTGTCGGGATCGAGTTTTGCCGCCGCTGGGCCGTGGGCCAGTAGCCGTCATTTTTACGCACATTTGACATGTGCTAAAATAACCTTGCTTTACAATCACCTGTTTAAACCCGGAGGGGAGTGGCCGCATGGGTGTGAAAAACCGTAGACCGTATTTGGTTGGATTGGACATTGGCGGCACAAAGATTCTCGCGGTTCTTCTAGATCGTAAATTTAAAATTCGCGGCGAAAAAAAGATGCGCGTTGAACCCCAGCGCGGTCAACGTCATTTTTTCAAAACCATCCGGGAAGCGGTCGAAGGCCTTCTCGAGGATGCGGGCGTTAAATTTAAACAGGTCGCGGCCTTGGGCGCAGGCTGTCCCGGGATTGTTCGCAATCCTCCGGGACGGGTGGATTTATCGCCGAACCTGCCTTTTTTGAAGAACTGTCTTTTACGCAAAGAACTTTCGCGGATGTTCGGCGTCCCGGCTGTGATTGAAAATGACGTCAATGCCGGGCTCTACGGCGAACAGCAATTCGGAGCCGCGCGCGGCGCGCGCCATGTGGCGGGGATTTTTTTGGGGACAGGCGTGGGCGGGGCTTTTATTTTTGATGGAAAGCCTTATAGCGGGCTGACCGGCGCGGCCGGAGAAATCGGGCATACTTATCTAAGGCCCCCTTTTGAGGGCTCAACCCGGCAGCAGGTTACCGGGGCGACCGTCGAGGGCATGCTGGGCCGTTTGGCCATTTCAGCCGAAGCCGGGCTTCTTTTAATGCAGCAAAAAGCGCCCGCTCTTTTTGAGACTACGGGCTATGATGTCAAAAAGATCAAGAGCCGGGTGCTGGCTCGAGCGATTCAAGCCGGTGATACGCCGCTCAAAGAACTGATTGAAAGCAAGGCGCGGCTTTTGGGCATGGTCATGGCCAATATGGTCAATCTGCTGAGTCCGGAATTGATCGTGCTGGGAGGAGGAGTTATTGAAGCGCTTGGAACCGTGATGATTCCGGAAGCACGGCGGACAATGAAAGAGCTGGCCATGCCGCCGCTGGTCAAACCGGTGCGGGTGGCCGCCGCGGCGCTCAAAGATTATTCCATTGCTCTGGGAGCCGCGAAGCTGGCTGAGGAACAGTTATGAAAGAGACTCCGGTTCAAAAACAACACGTGGCGGTGATCGATATCGGCACCAGCGCCATCCGCATGGTGATTGCGGAATTGGGCCCCAAGGACGAGATCCGTTATCTTGAAAATCTGCACAAGCCTGTCCGTTTCGGCAAAGAGGTTTTTACGACCGGCCGGCTGGGGAATGCGGCGATTCGCGATGCCATCGGCATCCTTAAAAATTTTAAGTCGGTCATTGAAAGTTACGGTATCAAAAAAATCCAGGCGATTGCCACCAGTGCCGTGCGCGAGGCGGCGGACCGCGACAATTTCATCGACCAGGTTTTTGTGCGGACAGGCATCGATATCGAAGTCGTGGAGGGCCCCGAAGAAAATCGCCTGGAGCTCTTGGCGGTCGAGCATGCGCTGGAAGGCAAGATCGATTTGCAGCAGAAAAACTGTCTGATCGTTGAGGTGGGTTCCGGCAGTACGGAAATGATCATCCTGAATCAGGGCAATGTTGAGATTACCCGGACGCTTTCGCTCGGGGCCATCCGGCTGCCGGAACAGGTGGTGGCCGGCAAGACCGATGCGGCCGTGATGCAGCGCGTTTTGAAACGCAGCATCCACGAAGTCGTACTGTATGCCGCGCGCGAATATAATTTTGAGCAGGTGGACACGTTTGTTGCGATAGGCGGCGACATGCGCTTTGTATCGCAGCAGCTGCAGGATAAGATTACGGAACGCTACGTCGTCCTCGAGAAAAAAGCATTTCAAGGTTTTGTCCATCAGATCGGAAAAATGTCGCCTGAAGACATTGCCGGCCAATACGGGCTGGCCTACAACGAAGCTGAGACGCTCTACCCGTCCCTTTTGGTCTATGCAAATTTTCTTTCCGAGACCAAGGTCGAAAATATTATCGTTCCGATGATTAGTATCCGCGACGGGCTGTTGATCGAACTTTCTCAAATGCTGTCGGGTTTCAAGCGCACCGACGTGGCCAAGCAGGTGCTAAATTCTGCCCGTCATCTGGCTGCTCGTTATCAGTATGACAAGCCGCATGCGGCCTGCGTGGCCTCATTGGCGGTCAAACTTTTTGATCTTTTGAGCCAGGACCACGGCATGGGCACGCGCGAGCGCATGCTGCTGGAAGTGTCGGCCGTCCTGCATGACATTGGCGTTTTTATTTCGCCGGCCGCTCACCACAAACATTCAAGCTATCTTGTCGACGCCGCGGAAATTTTTGGATTGAGAAAATCGGATAAGGACATTGTGGCCAATGTCGTGCGCTATCACCGCCGCTCGGTGCCGCGGCCCACGCATGTGCCTTACATGTCGCTCCCTAAAGGGGATCGCGCCGTGGTTTCCAAATTGGCCGCAATTTTGCGCGTGGCGGATGCCTTGGACCGTAGTCATCAGCAGAAAGTCCGCCAATTTACACTGGAGCGGGCGGAAGACGCCTACACGCTTTGGGTTCCGGACGATCTAGGCGACATTTCTTTGGAACGCAGCGGCGTGATCGAAAAGAGCGGCCTTTTTGCCGAAGTCTTTGGCGCGCCCATTGCGCTCAAGCAGGGAACGCCTAAAGGCTGACCATGACCGAAGAACGCTTAGAATCCGAAGTGCAACGCTACTTCAACCGGGAATTTTCCTGGCTGGAATTCAACCGGCGTGTGCTTGAAGAAGCCCGCGATGAAAGCAATCTGCTGCTGGACCGCCTTAAATTTGTCGCCATTGCCAGTTCGAACTTTGACGAATTTTTCATGGTGCGCATGGCCGGTTTTTCCCAGGAGGACAGCCTGGGCCGCGACATTCATGCGCGCGTTTTTGAAATGACGTCGCGCCGCAACAAATATTTTCTCGAAACGCTGGTGCCGGAAATGGCTAAAGCGGGCATCACGCGGGTCCTGCCGCAGGCGCTGACGGAGAAACAAACCGAATACCTGCGGACGCTTTTTCACAAAGAAATCCTGCCGCTGTTGACGCCGGTCGCCATCCGCGAGGAACATGCCTTGCCGGTGCTGACAAA
>JAHFHF010000001.1 GCA_023247055.1 Candidatus Omnitrophota bacterium | reverse complement strand
CAACCACGCTGCTATTGCCGTTTGACCGCTACCGTCACCGGGAAGAATGGACGTCTTATACCACCGATGCCCAAGGCAATACGGTAACAACGGTGACGGACGCGAAGGGAATTCTGCGGCAGGAGGTGCTTGATAGCCAGGGCCGCAGGACTTATCTCAAGGAAAGAAATGAGACGTCGGCGGCATTTGATTTCAGCGCCAGTGCGCACACCTATGAGAGCGGTTCAGACGGGCCCAAGAGCATCGACGGTGATTTTACGACGTCTCAGAGTTCGAGTAATATGGCCGGCAGCGGCAGCAGCGGCGGCCACAGCGCGGACGTCTATTCGACCCATACATTTCCCTCGCCCCAAACGATTCAGAGCATTACTTACCGCATGGCCGCTTATGGAACGACGAGCGGAAACTACATTCTTGACTACGAAGCCGGTTATTACGTTGAAGTTTTAAGAAACGGAGTTTGGGAAAAAGTACCAGGCACACAGGCTGGAATGGATAAACGTTACGGAAGCGGAAGTGTCAGTGTTGACTCAGGAATTGTCACGCTTAACAATTTGAATCTTACGAATGCGACCGCCATCCGCGCATATGCGCATGGCTTCGGCAATTGTTCAGGCAGCTGCGGCAGTGTGGGCGGAACTGCAAATATTTATGAAATTTCGGCCGGTTTTGCTGCGCCGCCGAACCTGGCAACTTATGCGGAACAATGGACAGCTTACACAGTCGATCTTCAGGGGAATACAGTCGAAACCCAGTCTGATTCGTTGGGGCTGTTGCGGCAGGAGGCTAAGAATGCCCAGGGGCAAACGACTTATCTGAAAGAGCGAAAGCCGGAAATAAATTCCGGTTTCGGCGGTTCGATCAGCGTTCAAGGCGATGCCAAAGCCAATTCCGCGCAATCCAAATTCGGGGGTGGGGCCGCGCAGTTTGACGGCGCAGGTGATTTTATCAATGTCGCCAGTAACCCCGATTTTAATTTTGAAGCCGGAGATTTCACGGTTGATTTTAATGTTAATTTCAACACGGTCTCGACCGGCCAAATCTTGTTCGATATCGGAGGCTACAGCGACGGGGTCCGAATGACCTATCAGGGAACTCAGAACCGGTTGGAATTTCATGTGAAGGGCAGCGAATACGGTACATCTTGGACTCCGGCGGTCAATCAGTGGTATCACATTGCCTTAGTCAGGCAAAATTCTCAGTTGAAATTGTTTGTCAACGGAATTGAGATCGGTTCCGCTGGCTGGACCAATAGCGCCAGCATTTCGGGGCTGACCCGCGGCGTCCGCATCGGAGAATCGCTTTACGATCAGGGCGTCTATTTGAACGGCTCCATGGATGAATTCCGGATTTCGAAAGGCAGTGCGCGGTGGACTTCAAACTTTACACCGCCCGCGGAAGAATATACGGCGGATGCAAACACCAAACTTCTGCTGCATTTCAACGGCTTCCGGTATGACGAACAATCGACCCATTACACGACGAATGCGCAAGGTCATACGACAGCGACGACAAACGATGGGTTTGGGCTGCTGCGCGAGGAGACGAAGGATTCTCAAGGGGCGATTCTCTCCCGGAAGGAAAGAAAGACGGAGAGCAATGCCGGTTTTGGCAATACGGTCAGGGTTCAGGGGGATGCGAAGATCGATTCTTCACAAGCGAAAGTTGGGACCGCTTCCGCCGGTTTCGATGGGAATGGAGACTATCTGACGCTGCCGGACTCGGATGATTGGTCGTTTGGTTCGGGAGATTTTACGATCGATTTGTGGGCGAATTTTAACTCTCTGTCCTATTCGAGTCTCATGCCTCTTTTGTCGCACATGGGAAATTACGACCGGGAATGGCTGATCGATATTCAAGCCAATCAATTGCTTTTTGAATACTCGGCGGGCGGCGGCAGCAGCGGCCTTACCAGTTTTATCGTGCCCTGGAGCCCAAGCACGAACACTTGGTACCACCTTGCTTTTGTAAGAAATGGCACAAATCTTTATTTTTTTGTGAATGGGAAGCAGCAAGGTTCAACGCAGAATATTGGATCGGCGAATTTTCCTAATTCAGGATATGACTTGGCGGTCGGCCGGCATGATGGGGGCGGCAGCCTGTTTAATGGCCGGATGGATGAGATCAGGATTTCCAAAGGCATTGCGCGTTGGACTTCGGACTTTACGCCCTCCACACAAGAGTACACGACGGATGCACAAACCAAATTACTGCTGCATTTTGACGGGACTACCATTGAAGAATCCGTTTTTGAAAAAGTTTATGACCCGTTTGGAAATTTGATCCGCACGGACACGCATCTGCTGAGGGACGGCAAGGAATATGCGGTAAAAATTGGGGCTGCGGCTGCAAGTCTCGTAGAAGATCTGAGCGTGCCTTATACGCCAATAAGGGCCTCCAATGGTTCGGGGGACTACGCCGAGCGCGCATTTGATGGAAAATTCGGCGTCTGGACGCGCGCCAAAACCGGCGATAGTTTCATTCTGGAACTGGAACGTCCGGAGGTCGTAAACAAAATAGAGACTTATTTTCGTTCGGATAACGGGGCTCGCTACGGCCTTGAAACGTCTCTTGATGGGAAAAATTGGTATAGCGTAATGGATAAAACGACCGGTGCATTTGTCCGAGGTCTTCAAAGCGACCGCTTTGATCCTGTGAAGGCGCAATTTATCCGGCTGACCGTGACGGCCATGGAAAACGGCAGTTCGGAGTATTCTCTGGAAGAAATCCGGATTTATCCGCCCGCCGGATTTCCCGTCACGAGCTCCATCACGCGCAAATTTAATGTGCGAGGCGATTTGCTTTCTGAAAATCAGGCCGGCGGACGCGCAGACAGCTACAGCTACCAGCGTGACGAGCTGGACAATGTGACTTCCGTCACAGAAACCCATCACCGTACAGACCGCAAAATTCCAATTGTGCGGGCCAAAGACCGTACCGGCTCGGCGGATACCACCCAGCATCGCTTGCTCTATGACGGGGACCGCGACTCACGCGGCCAATTTTATTTTGACGGCAGCGGTTCGACCTACGTGGAATTCGAACTCGAAACGGTTTCAGAAATCAATGAAGTGCGCGGCCTGTTCAGTGATTATGCCGATGGCCGGTTGTACAGCTACTGGATTGAGGTTTCCGAAAATGGTACGGATTGGCGCCGTGTTTATGACCATTCGAAGATGGATGCCCGCAGCTGGCAGAGCGCGGCCTTTGATCCGGTGCGCGCGCGATTTGTCCGTCTGGGAGCGCGCGGCAATGATGTGTCCAATGGCCTTATACTGCATGAGGTCGAAGTCTACGGACCCCAGGGAGCCGCCGAATTTATGACGACCCGCTATTTAGATCAGCAAATCCTTGGGACCAACGGTCCTCATCCGGCTGCGGCTTCCGGAGATGCTTCGCTGGATACGGCGCAGTCTATTTTTGGCGGTTCTTCACTGCATGTGGACGGCAGCGGTGATTGGGTTCAGTCCGAAGACAGCAGTGATTTTGATTTTGGTTCAGAGGATTTTACGATTGAGGGGTGGATCCGGTTTGAACCGGGCGCTAACGTCTATCCCACCATTGCTTCAAAATATTCGGGCGGTGTGG
>JAHFHF010000081.1 GCA_023247055.1 Candidatus Omnitrophota bacterium | reverse complement strand
CCCAAAAGCGCGGGGTAAAGTGCGAAGTTAAATATCTCAACAACTGGTCACTCAATAGCATCAACTCGATTTACGCAAAACCTCAGCCGATAGGCGGTCAAGATTCTGCTCGTTGGCGGGGACGACGATGTGCTCAATGCGGCTCGCAATGTCTGAGTTTTCGAAAGCCTGCGACCAGGAGACAACAGTGCCTGCCGTCGATGAGGCTAGGGTAATGGTTAAACGATACTTTGGCTGCGAGACGTGCTCAATAACAATCTTCCCCGGCGGTTCTATTTCTGCAAACACACTTTCGTTTGGATACTTTACCCCATTGGGTCCGCGCATGATGAAAGACCAACACCCGCCCGTCTTCAACTCGCAGACATTAAAAGTATTGGTAAAACCGGCGGGTCCCCACCAGCGCGACAAACGTTCCGGATGGCTAAATGCGGCAAAGACTTGTTCTACGGGTGCTGGAATTTCACGCGATGTATTAAATAGCGTCATTGGCTTCGGATATCTTGCTATTTAAGCGCGTCATTTTCTTGTGGACGCGATAGTCTGGCATGATAAATCGACTTCTTAGCATCTCCCTGCGCATGGCGCGTCCGGTATACACCCTTCATCAGGACTTCGGAACCAAGAAGTAAAAAATAATTAAAAGAGACGTCAGCACAACGGCCTTGATCAAAAGCCGGGTACTTTTGTGGCGCAGCTTCTTGGCCACGGCTTCATCGGTGATTTTGGCACGGGTAGAATCGTCTATCATTTGGAAGCCTTGGGCGGCCAGAGAAATACAGGTCTTTTCAATGGCTTGAAGGAGGCTAACCAGGCCTATGAAGGTGGAAATGAGCACGGGAAGCCAGAAAAAAGCGTTGGGGCGGGTGATGATCAGTACGGCGAGATAAACCGCGCTGAAAAGCAGGGCGGCGCTTCCGATTCGGATTCTCCGCGTGCAGCCTTTGGGTCCGATATTTCTAACTTCTTCCATGCTTCCTCCTTGAGAGGTTTACGCTGACAAATTATTTATCGGCCGGACAGCGCCGGATTTTAACCCAAACGAAAAGAATCGATAAAAATAACAGATAACCTTGAGTTTGGCACTTTTTCCCTCTCCCCTGTGGGGAGAGGGTTAGGGTGAGGGGAAATTCAAGCGATCATCCCCCTCATCCTGACCTTCTCCCCCAAGGGGGAAGAAGGAATTCCTGAAAAATGCCAAACTCGAGAGATAACGATAACAGGATGCTATAAGCCTACTACTAAGTTAGATGCGCAGGCCCCTGACATAATCCCAATAGGCCTTGAAACTTGTTTCAGAGGCTGTTATACATTTATAGATGATTTTTCCTGAAAAAAAAGGCCCTTTATGAAACGTAAAATCTGCCTGCTTTTACTTTGTTTTTCTGTCAGTCTCATTTCAATGGCTGATGCCGAAGAATGCACGCCGCTGCCTCCCGGCTATCCTGGCCCTGGCGGTGGAGGTAATGGAGATAGTGGAGGCAATTCAGGCGGAGCGCCTTCAGGGCCCCCTATGAGAGACGGGGGCGAGCATGACGCAAATGCTGACAGATCTTTCTCAATACCCGATCCAGATAAGATGACGGGCACTCCCCTCCCGGAAGGAAAAACGAGTGACTCTTTCAAAATACCCGATCCAGATAAAATGACGGGCACCCCTCTCCCGGGAGGAAAAACGAGTGACTCTTTCAAAATACCTGATCCAGATAAAATGACGGGCCCTATTGTTCCGGGAGAAAAATGGCCGCCTCCAGGGTACAAGCCTCTCACGCCAGAGGCCCTGAGCGCTGCCCTGAAGCAATTTGATGAAATACGGCAGAATGAGGCTTCAAAGCATCAGGCGCCGGCCAGCAAACAGTGGGATGATATAGCTAAAAATTAACCGGCGGTCAATGCCGGATGTGATGGTTCCAACGGGCTTCGGAGGCGGGTTCGGTTTTTACCTTATTGATCGTAATGTCTTGTTGGATCTCCAGAACTTTGGTCTGTGTCTCATCGATATTTTTTAAGCGCTGGAAGTCGCCTTTCTGCGGATCCTGATAAATCTGTTGAGCCATCCGGTTGGCCTCATTGATTTTCTGTCCAAATTCACTATCGGGCATACCGGCACCGCTCAATTCCCGTTCTGCTTCGCGGATTTTCCGGTCCTCTTGAATGATTTGACGCTCCAGATTGGCTTGTGTCTCCCCATCCGCCCGGTTCACCGCGGAACCTTGCTCGGACGCGCTCGCCTCCGCCGGCGGCGCATTCTGCTGTTGTAGCATTGCGTTGAGCGGCGTTGCGAACAAAATCATTATAAAAAATAAAACGAAAAAATTTTTATCCAACGCTTTACACTTCATAACGGCACCCGAGGGAAACAGTGTGGCTGGTTGATTCAAAAAGTTGAATATTCGAATATTCCCGGTAATAGCCATACCGGGTAAAGGCCGTCAGCCCTTTAATCAGGGGACGGGAAATTTCCACGCCAAGAGAAAAGCTGGTTGAATGGCGCTTCATGCTGTAGGCGACCGGGAAAGACAAGCTGTTGGCGTCATCATAAGCGCGCGTGCCGAAACTGGTCCAGGTCCCCAGCGTCAACCGGTGGTAAGGCACGGTTTTAAATCCGGCCCGGCCCTGAAAAAAAACATGATCATAGTCCGAACCGCTGTCGTCTTCCCGGCCCACGTCCATACCGGCCGTAAGAACTTTGATTCCAAACCGCGATAGAAAGAAATAGGCGTCGCTAAACCAAATGTGGCGGTCATTGTCGCGGTTTTGATCCGGGTTCGTAGGGAAGCGATGATAAAAAGTACGGTTCCAGCCGTAGCCGGTGCGGACCGACACGCGGTTCCATTGATACCCGACCGCAGGACGCGCGATCAGAGAATAGCGGAAAGGCCCGCCTCCCAGGGTTTCATGCTGCCAGCCCAGATCGGATTCCAGATACCACCGCCCATGATGAATTCTCGGCTGAAACGTTATCGTATTAGAAACGATGTTCACATCTTCGGCCCGCGCATGAACGTCTTCATAAAAATTATAACGCGCCTGTAAATCAAACCATTCCGACTGAACCGGCTTCACGCCGGCGTCCATATACCAAGCCAGGCCGAAATCGCCGCGCGAGGGAAGTTCATCGGGCTTGGGCGTCTTATTATCCGTCCCAAGTACATTGCTCGTATAAAAGCCATGGGTCCCAAGGCTTAAATCCCAAATACGTTCGTCCCGCCGTTCTTCCACCGGCACCAGCGCGGACCTAGCTTCCGACATCCCCTCATCAAAATAGCGTTTACTTTTTTCAGTTTCTCCCAAGTAGAGATAAATCACCGCAAGTCCCAGACGGCTCTCAGCCCGGTATTGGGTTTTCTTCTGAAGCGCGCTTTCATAATACCCGGCAGCTTTTTTCCAGTCCTTTTCAGAAGAATGAATTCTTCCATACCAAAAATCACTATCACCGGAGGCGGGTTTGATGGCATTGAGTTTTTCCAAAATTTCCCGGGCGTCACTCAAGCGATTCAGTTCGACGTAACACTGGGTGAGCAAAAGATAAGGCCGGCTGACCTGCGGTGCGAGTTCCCGGGTTTTCTCAAGAGGCGCCAGAGCATCTTGAAAATGTTTGCGTCCGGCCAGCGATTGCCCATAGAAAAACCATCCCTCCGGCCGGGCAGGAAATTTCCGGGTCACTTCCTGATAAAGCGCATCTGCCTCATCCCATTTCCCCTTATTTTCAAGTTCGGTAATCCGGCTAAACCAGGGATCCAGATCAACATCCGGAGCGGAAAACAAATCTACAGGAATAGAAACCAAGAGGGTAAAAATCAAAACCAAAATAGCGGGATAGCAGCGATAGAAAGAATCGAATTTTAGCATGAAGCTTTCATAATACGCTCGCCGCTCCAAAATACAACCAGTAATTGTTAGTATGCAGCGTCCGGTTTCTGCGCGTAAAGTTCATGCTTTTATTTTTTTTAACTAGACCGCATTCCTTCGCTTCGGAAAACAGAAACGCATAAACTCGGAAATATTCTTTGCGGCTTCTCCGATGATTTCAATAAGGCGGACAATAGCGAAAGATAATTTCTCATCTTTTGTCAAATCGGTTTCGTTTTTTCCTTCAGCAAATTCGATCACCTTCTTCGCCGCATCAAGCATGTGACGAAGGCGAATAATGTCTCAAACGCAAAGTCAGCTTTTCTTCTAGCACAATCCGCAATTTGTTCTAAGAGAATCTTGCCCGCTTTAATGGCAACTGTGGAAGGGCTAAACGGGGATAAACCTTTAGCGATCAGATCGGCATTCACAAACTCAAAACGTTCGACATAATGGGAAAGAAATTTTTCTGCGAAAGTCGTTTTGCCTGATCCAGTGGGCCCTGCAATTAGGTAGAGTTTTGGCTTTTTCATGAGAAGGTATTATACCGAAGCGAAACAAAAAACGCGAAGCCCAAAAGGACTTCGCGTTTTTGGTATGGCTCCCCCGCTTGGATGAGTTTCGCAACTGGCTGTTATTTTCGGAAGAGGTTAGGAGGAATGCGATTTTTCTTTTTGGATAAGTTCAAAGGCTTTGTTCATAGCATCAAAGCGATCAGAAAAGCCGATACCTTCTTCCCGCATCTTGGCCATTAAAATCTCGTGGTATTTTGTTCTCATGGCATTGACCTGATCTTTAGCTTGATGCTCCTGCTCGGAAATTTCTCTATCGAGCTTGACCAAATCCGTATAGATTTGCGCGATCTCAATCAAGCTCATAATTCACGCTGAGAGGCTCATGCTTTTTTAGCAGAAATGCGGACGACTTGACCGTTCTTCCAGATAACGATTTTGTCATTAGCGGCACTGCGCTGCTTGATCAAATCCCTTACCGCGTGCTTAAGTGCGCGGTTCGCTTTTTTGGGAACGCTTTCTTTAGAGGCCATTTTTATACCCCGCTTGTTTTAACACCTGTTCGTATTTGGATTTGTTAAGAACCGTTACAACACCCTGCTCTGTTTTAACAATTTGCTCAGGTGTGCCTGTGGCATTATCAAAGAGGGTCCACGTATTAAACAATGGCCGGTAGACATGGAAAAGATTCCGCAATCCTCGCAAAAATCGTCTTTTCACATCATGCTCAGGGATATTGTGGCCGCCTTTTGAAACTCTGTCTGCAACTCTGGCTAGAGCAAGTTTTACATCAGGTAGCCACAAAAAAATTAAATGAATCTCATAGCCATTTTGTTTCATTCTTTCAAGAATAGCGACATAGCCTCTCCCCGCCAATGTTGTCTCAAACGCAAAGTCAGCTTTTCTTCTAGCACAATCCGCAATTTGTTCTAAGAGAATCTTGCCCGCTTTAATGGCAACTGTGGAAGGGCTAAACGGAGATAAACCTTTAGCGATCAGATCGGCATTCACAAACTCAAAACATTCGACATAATGGGGAAGAAATTTTTCTGCGAAAGTCGTTTTGCCTGATCCATTGGGCCCTGCAATTAGGTAGAGTTTTGGCTTTTTCATGAGAATCTATTATACCGAAGCGAAACAAAAAACGCGAAGCCCAAAAGGGCTCCGCGTTTTTGGTATGGCTCCCCCGCGAGGGCTCGAACCTCGGACAAGGTGATTAACAGTCACCTGCTCTCAAATTTGTTACGTTTGTTTTCACAAACGGATTGGGCATTTCTGCCAATCTCTCCCGTTTCGCAATTCGATTATTGCGGGAGTTCGGACTATCGCTTAACCCTTTTCACGGGTTTTCCGTCGCTTAGTCTCTCACGCCCCTGCCGCGTTGCTGGCAGGTTGCGCCTTGTCGCCCATCTCTGGGCTTCCAAGTCAATCAGACGGAATTTAAAGTTGGCAAAATTTACCAACTGAGCTACAGGGGAATGCTTCTCAAATCCCGAACACTTGACGCAATTCCAACAGAATTGCGCTAGTGCAGTCCCGCGCTCCCGCGCGGGACAGGGGAATAAATCAGACGACACCCTCACCCTAACCCTCTCCCGCAAGCGGGAGAGGGAAAGCATGAAAGTGATTCAACTATTTAAAAGAGCAAATCCTGGGACACGACCGAGAACAACTTAAAGGACGACTCAGGAAGAATGAGTATTATAAGAGTGCCTATAAAGGCGGTCAATGAGGCTTTTGGGTCCGCCAAAAAGCGGCGAGACGCGTCGGAGACTCCGCCCTCCCCTGGCAAGGGCAGGAATGGCGAGCTATTCCGAGGCTTGGACGGTGCCGGCCGAAGCGCCCGAGCTTTCGCGCATGCGGTCGATATAGATTTCGCGGGGTTTAGCGCCCTGGGCCGGTCCTAAGAGGCCCTCCGCTTCCATTTGGTCAATGATGCGCGCGGCTCGCGTATAGCCCAGACGCATGCGCCGCTGCAGGTTTGAAGTCGAGGCCTGACCGGTCTCTAAAACGACGGCCACGGCTTCATCGAAAAGCTCGTCTTTTTCTTCCGTTCCGCCGCCGCGCGAACCGCTCTGCTGGAGCGATAAAATTTCTTTGTGATAATCGGGCACGCCCTGCTCGGCCCAAAACTTCACGACAGCATTGATTTCTTCGTCCATGACAAAAGGGGCCTGACCGCGGATCGGCTTGGGTTCGCCGGGACGCAGGAAAAGCAAGTCGCCTTTGCCGATCAATTGGTCGGCGCCGTTGCCATCAAGCACCGTGCGTGAATCGATTTTGGAAGCGACCTTAAACGCAATGCGCGCCGGAAAATTGGCTTTGATCACGCCGGTGATCACGTCCACCGACGGACGCTGCGTGGCCAGAATCAGGTGAATACCAACCGCGCGCGCCAGCTGCGCCAAACGCAGGATCGCGCCTTCGACTTTATCCTGCGCCACAATCATGAGGTCGGCCAGTTCGTCGATGACGACGACGATGTAGGGAATCTTGTGCGGGATGACGTTTTCAGATTCTTCCGCACTTTCAACGGCGGCGATCCCCTCGGGCGACATGGGTCGCGTATTAAAACTCTGAATATTGCGCACGCCGACTGTGGCAAAAAGACGGTAGCGGTTTTCCATTTCACTGACGACCCAGTTGAGCGTATGCGCGGCTTTCTTGGCATCGGTCACGACCGGCGCCAGCATGTGCGGCAGTTTGTTGTAGCCGGTGAGTTCCACCATCTTGGGATCAACCATGACGAATTTCAAATCATCCGGCGTGGAGTTGTACAAAAGTCCGGTGATGATGGCGTTGACGGCCACGGTTTTACCGCTGCCCGTGGAACCAGCGATCAAAATGTGCGGCATGGTCGTGAGATCGGAAATCAGCGGACTGCCGCTCGTGGTTTTGCCAAGCACCAAAGGCAGCGCCAGTTTTTTAGCTTTAAATTCCCGGCATTCGATGAGTTCGCGCAGACTGACCGTGCTTGAAACCGAATTCGGGACTTCGATACCAATGGCCGATTTTCCGGGAATCGGAATGATTAAGCGGATGCTCGAGGCTTTGAGCGCCAACGCAAGATCATCTGTCAGCGAAGAGATTGAATTGACTTTGACGCCCGGCGCAGGCAAAAGTTCGTAACGCGTAATCACGGGGCCCTGTTCAACTTCCACGACTTTGACTTCAATGCCGAATTGAGCCAGGGTCTTTTCCATGATACGCGAATTGGCCTGCAGGTCATCGGACTGACCGGCTGCAGCCGCAGGCACTTTAAGCAGTTGGATAGGCGGCAGCGTGTAACGATTTTCGCGCGTGGGCGATCCGACCACGCCCTCATGTTTGCCGGTCTCATCCTGAGAGCCGTCACGGCGCACACGCGGCTGCGGAATCTTGCTTTCCGGATTTGGCGTCAGAGGTCCGTTGACCGCGGCAAGCGCGGCTTCTTCCTGGCGGCTGTCGGGTTTCGGCGCCGCCGGAACCGCGCGGCTCATTTCTTCTTTCTGTAATTCCTGTTTGAGTTTCTCAAGCTCGGGCGTGTCCGGAATATTCGGACGGTATTCTTTCACTTTGATCTGAACATCCGGCATGGTGGATTTGATTTCTTTGGCTTTGGCGGCTGGGGCTGGCGCGGCCTTGACTTGAACTTTAGAAGCAGAAGCGCCGGATGTCAGCGGAGCATCTTGAAATTCGTGTTTTTCTTTGGTGCTGGCCCGCCAGGCACGCAAAAAGTCACTGACATTTTCCATGGCGACCTGGGAATCTTCAAAAAAGTTACCGAACAAATTTTTAAGTTTCGTCAGCGCGTTGCGCACCAGCGGAAAGATCAAAAAGTCCGTGGCCAATAAGACAGAAAGCAGAAAACAGGCGCTGGCCATGATCGTGCTGCCGACAAAACCAAAGTATTGCAGAAGATGCGTGCCCGCGACATAACCGACTGCCCCGCCCTGCACAAACCGCTGCGAGGGTTCGGAGAAAATCGTAAAGAGCGTGGCCGTGGCAAACAGCGCAATCCCCAAACCGATGAATTTGAAAAGTTTGCGTTCGGGAACGCGCTGGCGGAAAAAGCAAAAAGACCAGAGCAGAAAAACCGCGGGAATGACAAACGCACTGGAACCAAAAACGAGAAAAAGTCCGAAGGCGAGATACGCGCCGGCAACCCCGGTGTAGTTGCGTGAAGAAGCCAGCGGGTTTGAACTGTAGAAAGAAACGTCGCGGTTATCAAAAAAGAAAAGGCTTGCCAGGGCAAAAAGGCCAAGCAGGAGGAAAAAAACTCCCCACATTTCATTAAGACGTTCTTTGCGCATATGAATCATTCCTCAAAATCAAGATGTTCGAGTTTCTTGGAGTGAGGGAAGGTTGCTGTTGCCCCCTCATCCTAGCCTCTGCACGGAGGCCGAGACAATCATGCGTAACTCTGCCGGAGTTATGTCATTCTTGCCTTCTCCCCAAGGGGAGAAGGAACCGCTCACTAAAATTTGATGCTTTTTCAGTGAGTGCCGGTATGGCCAAAACCGCCATGGCCGCGGGCAGTCGCATCCAGATTATCGACTAAAGTCAATTTGGCCTTTATCACCTGGCTGATAACCATTTGGGCAATGCGCATGCCCCGGGTAATGACAAAGTCTTCCTGGCCCAGATTGACGGCAATGACCTGGATTTCCCCCCGGTAATCGGAATCGATGGTGCCAGGGCTGTTAAGCATGGTTATACCGTGCTTGATCGCCAGGCCGCTGCGGGGCCGGATCTGGGCTTCAACGCCATGAGGCATGGCAATCGAGATGCCCGTGGGAATCAGGGCCCGCTGGCCGGGTTTCAGGCAGACTTCCTGGCTCAGGGCCGCGGTCAGATCTAGCGCGCTCGCGCCTTCGCTCATATACCGGGGCAGTTCCAGACCATCAAAATGCGGCAGGGTCTTGATCGTAACTTCGACTTCTTGATTCATAGCGGCTCCTTATAAAAAAAAACCCGTCCACCCTTACGGATGGACGGGAAAAAAGGCGCCGGGCCTGCGCCCGGCACCCAAAAAATTTACCGTCTGGAACGAGGACGTCCGCCGCCGCCTGAGCGCTCGCGCGGTTCGTCGATCGGGTCGCGTTCAATGTCCGCGGCCAGGGGCTGCAATCCGCCCGGAGTCGCCTGCTTGATGCTCAAGCTGACTTTGCCGCGCTCATCGACGCCCACAACTTTGACATCCACTTCCTGTCCGACTTTCAGGTATTCATTGATTTTCTGCGCAAACCCTTCGGTCACTTCCGAGATATGAACGAGACCATCGGTCCCCGGCATGAATTCGCAGAAGGCGCCAAACGCCATCAGCTTCTTCACCGTGGAAGGATAGATCCGGCCGACTTCGGCTTCCGCCGTCATCTCCTGGATGCGGCGCACGGCTTCAGCGCTGGCTTCTGCATCGGCGGACGCAACATGCACCGTACCGTCATCTTCGATGTCGATCTTGGCGCCGGTTTCTTCCACCAGCTTACGGATGTTCTTGCCTCCCGGACCAATGACTTCGCCGATTTTCATCGGGTTGATTTTGATCGTCGTGATGCGCGGCGCATAGACCGAAAGCTCAGCGCGCGGTTCGGCGATGGCCTGCTTGATGATGTCGAGGATTTTGATGCGGGCTTCGTAAGCCTGGCTGAAAGCCTCGTTCAAAATCGCATCCGTAATCCCGGCGATTTTAAGATCCATCTGAAGCGCGGTAAGACCTTTGCGCGTTCCGGCCGCCTTAAAATCCATATCGCCGAGATGGTCTTCAATGCCGGCAATGTCGGTCAAAACTTTCCAGCGGTCCGTGTCATCGGTCACAAGACCGAGCGCGATACCCGCGACCGGCGCTTTGATCGGAACGCCGGCATCCATCAGAGAAAGCGTGCCGCCGCAAACCGTGGCCATGGAACTGGAACCGTTGGATTCGAGAATGTCGGAGACAAGCCGGATCGTGTACGGAAACGATTCCTGATCCGGAATGATCGGCGCAAGCGCGCGTTCGGCAAGAGCCCCGTGACCAATTTCACGGCGGCCCGGACCGCGGCTCGGCTTGGTTTCACCGACGCTGAACGACGGAAAGTTGTAATGCAGCATGAACGATTTGGACTGTTCGCCTTCGAGCGCATCCACCGTCTGCTGATCGTCGCCGGAACCGAGCGTCGCAATGCTCAAGCTCTGCGTCTGACCGCGCGTGAAAAGCGCTGAACCATGCGTGCGCGGCAGGATGCCGGTTTCGCAGGTGATCTGGCGGATTTCGCGTTCTTTGCGGCCGTCCGGACGGCGGTCTTGTCCGAGGATCATTTCACGGACATATTTCTTTTCTTCTTTTTCGTAAGCCGCTTTGACGGTCAGCTTGCAGAAATCGTCAGATTCCTGATCAAACTGCGCGAGGACTTTTTCTTTGAACAGCTTTGAAAGGCCTTCTTCACGGGCTTCTTTAGATTTGAGGTCGAACACTTTTTCAAACTCGCCTTTGACGGCGGCTTTGACCTTGCTCGTCACTTCATCACAAGTTTCGGCAGGAACGACAGCCTTTTTCGGTTTGCCGGCAGCTTTGACGAGGTCGGTCAAAAGCTTTGAGACCTCCGCCATAACGCCTTGGCCGAATTTGATCGCTTCTTTCATTTTGTCTTCCGTCACTTCTTTGGCCCCGGCTTCGATCATGACCACTTTGTTGCCGACGCCGGCAAGCACAAGATCAAGATCGCTGGTCTGCATCTGTTCAAAGGTCGGATTGGCGATGAGTTCGCCGTCCACAAGACCGACGCGCACGGCCGCCAGCTTGGCTTCAAACGGAATGTCCGAAATCAGAAGCGCTGCGGAAGCCCCGATCATCGAAGGAATGTCCGTGTCGTTTTCGCAGTCGGAAGATACGACCACGATCGTGACAGCAACTTCATTCAGATAATCTTTGTGGAAAAGAGAGCGGATAGGACGGTCGATCAGGCGCGAGGTCAAAATTTCTTTCTCGTTCGGACGCCCTTCGCGTTTAAAAAAGCCGCCCGGGATTTTGCCCGCGGCGTACGTACGTTCGCGATAATCGACGGTCAGCGGGAAAAAATCCTGCCCCGGTTTGATTTCCGGTGCTGCGACCGCCGCTGCCAGAATGACCGTTTCGCCATATTGGACGAGAACGGAACCGTGGGCCTGTTTGGCCATTCTGCCGGTTTCGATCGAAAGTGTTTTACCGCCGATTTCACATGAGACTTTATGCATTGCCATAATGGTATTCCCCTTTGATGAAGTTTGGTATTTGGATTAAATGAACGCGCAAGAGAAGAACGGTCGCCGAACGGCTTATTTTCTTAATTCGAGGCGGGCGATCAGCTTTTTATAACGTCCCGAATCCTGTTTATTGAGATAAGCCAGAAGCTGTTTGCGCTGATTGACCATCTTGATCAGACCAAAACGGGAGTGATGGTCTTTCACGTTTTTCTCAAAGTGGGGAGAAAGCGTGTTGATGCGTTCAGTCAAAAGCGCAACCTGGACCTCAACGGATCCGGAATCTTTGCTGCTTTTTCCGTGTTCAGAAATAATTTTTTTGGTGCGTTCTTTTTGAAGGGGCATTTTTCCTAACCTCTGTCAGTCCGCAGAGATGCAGACTTATTCTTAAGTGATATTTTTGTTTAGCGGTGAAGTATAGCTATGTCTAACGGCTTTGTAAAGAAATTCTTAACCCTCCAAGTCAGGACAGGTCCATGCTTTTGGACCTGTCCCTAGACTCTTTCGGGCCTTGGCAGCGTCCTTTTGGATCTGCCGGGCCAGAGAGGCTGCGTCGGGAAAGGCCTTTTCAGGGCGCAGGTAATCGCCAAAAATAACCTCCAGAGACTTACCGTAAATATCATCGCCTGAATGAGTTAGAATAAAAACCTCAAGGCTGGGTTTCGCTATATTCTCGTTAAAAGTCGGCCGGAAACCCAGGTTTAAAACAGATTTGAGCCATGGCCCCGAAGGTAAAATCCGGCTCCAGGCGGTATAAACCCCGCAAGGCGGCAGCACTGTCCCTGTATCTTTTAAGTTGGCCGTGGGAAAACCCAGGTCTTTACCCCGCCCAGCCCCCGGAATGACTTCGGCCATCAGGCTGTAGGGCCGGCCCAAACAAGCGCCGGCTTCGGCCAGTTTGCCGTTCCGGACCAATTCACGGATACGCGAACTTGAAACGCTGGACCCGGCAGCATGCACCGGCGGAATCCGGCAAAACGCAAAACCCATTTCGCGGCTCACGAGCGCCATCAGCGCCCCATCCCCTTTGCGCCCTTGTCCGAAACGCGCGTTATAGCCCATACAGACTTCGCGCACTTGGAGTTTGGCGCAAAGCCAGTCGCGCACAAAAGCCACGGCGTCAATTTGAGAAAATGCCGGCGTAAACTCGATTTCAAAACAGAGGTCAATGCCGGAACGCTCCAGCAAAATACGTTTGTAGTCCGGCGGCATTAAAAGCGACGGCTTTTGATCAGGATGCAGCACATGCTGCGGATGCGTACGGAAAGTCAGAATGGCCGGAATGCCGCGGTGCGCGCGGGCTTCGCTCAGCACGCGCGCAAGCAGCGCCTGGTGCCCCAAATGCAGGCCGTCAAAATTGCCGATGCCCAGGAAAAGCGGACGGCGCGGGTCAGGTTTATACTCCCGGATGTCCGTCAGAATCTGCATGGTGCTAAAGGAAGGATTCTTTCACGCAGGGCTTCCGGCGTCATTTGTTTAAGTTCGTCGATGGTCACGGCCTGTTTGATTTCAAAAGGGCCGGACTGCGTGCGCCGCAAATCGTCCAGCACCGCGAAGCAGCCCAGGTTTTCGCCGATCTCATGCACGATCGTGCGGACATAGGTGCCTTTAGAAACACGCATGAAAAAGTGGACCCGGTCACCTTGTTTGTCACGGATTAAAAATTCGTGCACCGTCACGGGCCGCGCTTCGCGGTCAACTTCTTTGCCTTGACGCGCAAGTTTATACAACCGCACGCCCTGATGCTTGACGGCTGAGACCATCGGCGGCGTCTGCATAATCTCGCCCGTAAAAGCCAGGGCCGCCAGCTTCACGTCTTCCAGCGTGACGCGGGACGCATCGCCTTCGGCCAGGATTTTTCCGGTGCGGTCCTGCGAATCGGTTTTAACGCCCAGGCGGAAAACGCCTTCGTAAGTTTTGTCATGGCCGGAAAACGTATTCGACTGCTTTGTCGCGCGGCCGAGCAGCAGGACCACCAGCCCGGTGGCCATGGGATCGAGCGTGCCCGCATGCCCCACTTTTTCAATGCGAAAACGTTTGCGCACAAAATGACAGACGTCGTGCGAGGTCCAGTCTGAGGGTTTGTCGACAGGCAAAATGCCGTCCGGGAAAAAAGCGGGGCTTGCCGGGTTCATGAAAAAAGCCGTGGGTAATGCCGGCGGATAACGCGCAGAATTTTTTTTGCGGCTTCGTCCGGAGACGTCTGGATCGAACAGCCTGAGGCTTTGCGGTGCCCGCCGCCGCCGAAATCCGCAGCAATACGATTGACGTCGTAATTACCTTTGGCCCGGAAAGAGGCTTTGACTGCGCCTGCCGCCATCTCGGTGACAAAAAAAGCCACGTGGACTTCGCGCAGGTAACGCAAAAAATCGATGAAGCCTTCGGTGTCCTCATACGTTGCGCCCGAAGCCTTCAGGTCCGCCAGACGCATGATTCCCCAGGCCACGCGTCCGTGCGCTGTCGTGGTCACGCGCGCAAGTAACCGGCTGTAGAGTTGAATTTTATTAAGCGAGTACGAACTGTAGATTTGATCGTTTATTTTTTCGATGTCGATGCCGGCTGCGATCAATTCTGCGGCCATAAGATGCGACTTCACCGTTGTCGTGCTGTATTTAAATGAGCCGGTGTCCGTGCTGATGGCAACGTAAAGATTTTTGGCGTCTTCCCGCGTCAGTTTTATTCTGAGGTGTTTGAAAATGTCGAAGACAACCTCGCCGGAGGCGGCGGCATCCGGGCGGACATAATTATAAT
>JAHFHF010000080.1 GCA_023247055.1 Candidatus Omnitrophota bacterium | reverse complement strand
GCGGCCCTGATTGAGTTCATTGGAAAGCTCAAAGGCTTTCTGCCAGCGTTTGCTCGGCGAACCGGTTTTAATCGCGGTGATCAGCGACTCGGGCGTTTCGTCTTCGCGCGTTAAAAGAACAACCGTGCATAGAAGAACGGCCATCCCGACTGCAATAATCAGCGGAAAAACAAAAAGACCGTAAAAAAGTTTTCTTCCGGACCCGGATTGAACCTCAGAATCTACCATGTTTTACGACTCCATTCAAGAAAGCTAAGGCCCGCGACCAGCACTGCATCCACCAAACAAACAGCAGCAACATAAGGCGCGCCGCCGCCGCCAAAACCATAGCTGTGAAGTCCGGCAGCCAGCACAAAATTCACGCCATACCAGGCCATGACCACGCCCAAAAAAGCTAGCACAGAACCGGCCGCAAAACCAAACGGCTTGAGCCAGCCCGCGAAACGTCCGTGCAGCACAAGAATATACCCCAAGAGCGCGATCAGCGCCCAGGTTTCTTTGGGGTCCCAGCCCCAGAAACGCCCCCAGGAATAATTAGCCCAAACACCCCCGAGCACGGTGCCGGAAGCCAGCAAGATAACGCCGATCTGAATCGCCCGGTAAGTGTATTGGCACAGACGAAGGTTAGCCGTTTCTTCGGACGGACGGGAGATAAACCGGAAAAGCGTACCGTGGCCCAGTCCCCAGGCCAGCGCAAAGGCGCCGTAGCTGAGTGTAATTGTCAGCACATGCACCGTCAACCAAAGGTTGCTGCGTAAAACAGGCACGAGCGGCGTAATGGAGGGGTCAAGCAGTGCTGGAAATTTTTGCGCCAGAATCAGGGCCAGCGCCGCCACCAAGCCGGAAAAATTCCGGATCATCGGCGCGCGCAAACACAGCGAAAGAACCAACGCAAAAAAGGCCGCGGCCCAAGACACCCAAACAATCGATTCATACATGTTGGAGACCGGCGGCCGGCCGGCAATCAGACAACGCAGATAAAACCCATAGCTGTGTAAAATAAAACCGGCCAAAAACAAACCCAGGCTTACTGCCGAAAAAAGGCGCTGAGCAGCGCCTGCTTGTAGTGGCAATTCATGAATTGCCACTACGGGATGATCATAACCACGTTTCGCGGCCCGCACCGACCCGGATTTTTTAGATCCAACAAGAGCGGCCAGCATGCCGAGAAATACGGCTGCAAGGTAACACGGCCAGGCGCGGCTGAACGGATGAAGGCGCAGATAGCGCACCTCCAGCTGAAGGAGTGAGCGCGGAAGCAGCACATTGCCAGAAGTTGCCAACTCGTTTAAGGCAGCGGACCAGTCTAAAACCGCGCCCGGATCCGGACGTTCGTGCTCGCGAAAGCCCAGCAGAACCGGTTTTAACGTTTCCATCACGCGCGCCACTTTATCCGGCGGATATTTTCCGGCCAACAGGGCCTGCCCTTCGCCGGTGGTCAGCGATTGCAAAGTCAGCCATGAAGCACGCGGGTCGTCTGGATTTGCAATCCAGCCGGGCGCACTGCCTTCGCCGATCGAGCGGAAGAAAAGTGCTTTTTCATAAACCTCAAGGCGCTTCTGGTCAAGCTGCGAAAGTTTTTCTTTGTCCGCACGCAGGGCCATGGCTTGTTGGGTTTTTTTGAGGAAGTCCGGATCACCCAGCACGACTTCCGGGGATACGCGGCCGCGGATCGCTTTGACGCCAAACTCTTGCGTCAGCGCGGGAAAAGTTGCGGGAATGAGCGGCTGGGCGTCCCATTTTTCAGGCTGGCTGATCCATTCCCAGACCAACTGCGTAGGATCTTTTTTTTGGAATTGAAATTTGCCGGTAACATACAGCACCGCTTCGCGCGCGAAGCTTTCAAACGGCTTGATCCGGCCGCCGTGCTGCACCGGAACTTCACCCAGTCGGTCAAGCGCCGAATCTGCGTAGGCAGCATTTGAATAACACGATAACAACGCCACTATTGTCATTGCGAGGAGTCCGCTGCTTTTTAGCGGACGACGCGGCAATCTCGAGGGCTTGGCTCTGAGATTGCTTCGTCCCTCAAAAACTCGACGGACTCGCAATGACAAAAATAAAAAATTATTTAAATCTCCTAACAAAACCTTGTCATCCCGAGCCGTAGGGGCCAGGCATGCCTGGCCCCTACGGCTCGGTGTCTGAATGACAGTTTTGTTAGGTGCTCTAACTTTTCCTTTTCCCATCACTCTCACTCCCCCATCCCCTTCACCGTCGAAAAGCGGCGAGTATAAAACATCGTCACGATCCCCGCAACCATGACCACCGCCCCCAGGTATTTAAGGAAAATGCCCGGGTCATAGGCTACGGCAAACACAGAAATGTCCGGTTCGCCCGGCGTCCGGACGTAGCTGGCCTGGAAAACACGCAGTCCTTGATAACTCAACGGTTCATTCATGGCAATGCGCGCGTCTTTTTGCAAACCTCGGAAATCATCGCGCAGCGTCACGTCGCTTTCAAAAGACGCGGGCCGCTCCGTTCCCGGATATTCCTCTACACGAAAATCGCGCAGCGTCAGTTTGAAATCCAGCGGCTTGCGTTTTTTGCCAAAAACGACGCGCAAATCCTGTCCGTTCCAGTTCAGGGCCTCCGGCATGTCCTGAGCAAGCCAGAGCGTGCGTGTCTGGCCGTCTTTTTCTAACTCGACTTGCACGGCGGGAAAAGCTTGCTTGCTTTCGCTCGTGTTGGGCTCAGGAGTAAAAAAACGGCGGCGCACCGCGTGCGGATGAAACGCCTTCACGGTAAATTCCAGTCCCATCCAGCCTGTAGAGATTTTATCACCGGCCTGCAGCGGGCCTTCTTTAAATTCGCTGCCGCTCAACTGCTGATATTTCAGAGCGCCGTCCTGCACCACAAACCGCAGTTCATGGCTTTGAGTCTTGGACGCCTGGCCTCCCGGCAGGCGGTATAAAATCTTCGCGCCCGACGCACTGGGCTTCATGCCGTGCTGCGTTGGAAAATCCGGATAATTTGCAAACACCGTATGTTTTTCAGAAACGCCGTCCGGGCCCTCAAAACGCAGCACCACTGCGGGATTGTCCGGGCCTTGCGCTTGCTCGGCCAGCACGGACCCCTCAATCATGGCCCTTTGATAAACTGCATCCATGCGCACACGCCAATCCGTGCCATCGAGGGTTGCTTCAAACGGCAGTTTCATGTCCTTGGAGACAGGGACTTGCCGCACGCGGTCCGGCCACCGAAATTCCAAATAAGCTTGCTCTTGAGAAGCGCTGCCCGCATGCGATAGCGGCTGATCGGTGAGCGTCATTTCAACGGGGCCCATCTGCACCCGGCCAAGTTCAGGGTCGTTTTGAATCAACCACTGTTCCTGGTGAATAAATGAATTTTCCAGCAGGACTTGCACGGCCGCAGGCCCGGCCGCGGCGGACTCAATGCTTTCATGCAGACGGCCTTTGGGATAATAATTCAAAAGCTGAACTTGAACGGGAGCGGTCTTGCCTTCTTCAGGCTTCAAAGTTTCGCGGCCTTGCCAGGAAAACGCTTTTTTCTTGACCGGCATGGGCCAGCTCTCGCCGTCCGCAAAAAGATAAACCATGGGCTCATCCACAATCACGCGGTATTCGGTTTTGCCTTCTTCGACCGGCATCTGCGCATCCAGCATCCACTTCTTCGTCACGAATGATCCCGCCAAAACAAGAATGATTCCCAAATGCGTGACGACAAAACCCACATGCCGAACCTGCCAGGGCCAGCGTGAAAAAGCCGAGGCCGTCAGGTTGACAGCCAGCAAAAGAAAAACTATTTCAAGCCAGGGCGTGTCATAGACCAGGATTTTGGCGGCGTTCGTTCCGTGCAAAGATTCGATGATCGTACCGGTTGAAAAAATGATGATCATTGAAACGAGCAAAAGAATCGCCAGTTGGAGCGAGGCCAGAAAACCAAACAGCGCAGCCAGCGGTTTTTTTGGCGGCGTTTTCTGTTTTGCACTTTTTAAGCGGGTAGTCATGATCTCTGGCGTTGTTTCATCTAAGAGGGAAAAAGCCAGGCACCGGGAAGTGCCAGGCACCGGAATGCTGCGTTTTCCCCCACCTTAATCCTCCCCCGAAGAGCACGGGGGAGGAAACTAGAAGCGTTTCTCCATACTTTTTTCTCTTCCCCCGTGCTTTTCGGGGGAGGTAGGAGGGGGGGGAAACTCGCGAGCAACGTTAATGAATAGATTATAGAAGCCGGGTCTTATTTCTGAAAGAATAATTTCGCGGCGACGCACACCAAAAAAACCGCATAAAAACGGCGCAACGACGAGGCGTCCATTTGGATTGAAAGGCCGGACCCCGCCCAGGCTCCCGCCAAAGCAAACGCCGTAATCCAGGCTGCCGCTTTCCAATCCACATTCCCCGCGCCCGCGTGGCGGTAGGTGCTCATCATGGAGGTGGGAATAACGATCGCAATGGAAGTGCCGATCGCCTGATGCAGGCCCATTTTTTTCAACATAGTCAGCAGCGGCACAAACACCAGGCCGCCGCCCACGCCAAAAAGCCCGCTGGCAACACCGCCGAGAATACCGATGATGGCGAAAAAGAGAAGCGCTTGCATAAGAGCCTCCGGGAGCCTTTTAGAATGCCGCGTTAATAAGTTCCATCCAGCGCCTGATTCACGAGCCGGTCGACATGGCAGATTTTCTCGTGCGTGCGCGGCACATGCTGATAAGAAACTTTCTGGAATTTTTTCTGCAGCTCCACGACTTTGCGGAAAAGATCCAGAATGTGCGGCGTTTTCACGCGGTAAATGCCCGTCAGCTGGCGCTGCACCAGTTCGCTGTCGGTAAAAAAAGCGATGTCTTTGACGCCCAGTTCTGCAGCGCGTTCAAGGGCGCGGATCACCCCCGTGTACTCGGCCACATTATTCGTGGCCGTCCCAATCGTTTCCGCATGCTCGCAGATTTCTTCGCCCTGCGCATCGCAGACCAGGTAAGCAAAAGCGGCCGGTCCAGGATTGCCGCGTGCGCCGCCGTCGGAATAAATAAATACTTTGGAGGACATAGAAAAGTCAGTTTAGGAGCAAGTGAGGGGAGTGTCAAGGGAGCAAACGAGACCAAGGCACCAGCCCAAAAACACAAAAACTGTGTCATTCTGAGCGGACTTAAACCTAGTGAAATCCGCGCTGTGCAATACGGCGCGAGCGCCGTCAATCCTTAGAAGTGATTGCACGGGACTTAATCACGCGGATGGAGTGAAGAATCTCAGACCTTGAGATCCTTCGTTGTCCTGCGGGTACGCAGGCAACTCAGGATGACAAATTTCTTTTTGTGTTCTGTAACTTGTAGTTCTTCCGGGTGGGAAAGGAGCCTGGGCTGCGCCAAAGCTGCAGCCCGGACTCCTTTTTGTAGAGACTAGCCTTTGTGCACTGCGATGTAGCGCAGGAAATACAGCCCGCCCAACACCAGAAAAACCGGCATAAAGGTCTCGAGCGAACCTGCGTACTTCAAACCAATCGTGATCCCGATAAACAAACCTGCCAAAAGATGATCATCGAATCTCATGACCGCCACCTCCTCCCTAAATCCAAAACGTCCCGTTTTGGACTGCCTCTATTCCCCGCGTACCGGCGGGGCGGCGTGAATTTTAAAAGTTATCCCGGTTCCAAAGGAACCGGGATAACAAGGTTCCTTACGGCGCCTGAAATTCGTATTCAGGCATCGCGCTGTAAAACCGTCAATGAAACGGTTTTCAGCGCCTGATTAGCTGAAGGCCCACGATCAACGCTGCTACGGTAAAAATGGGCAGATACGTGATCAGTGTCGGATGGTAGTGCAGTCCAAGGACCAGCCCTACCAGCATGCCTCCAACGAGACGTGTATCAAACTTCATTTCCCCCACCCCCTTCAAATGCCCCCTGAACTAGGGAGCTCCCCCCGGATTCTTTTCCCCGGGCACTGTTTACAGAAAAAAACGCAAAGTCAAAATTCCCTTCAATCTGTTTCTTGTAGGGCAATTCATGAATTGCCGCTACAGTTGAACCAAATTCTGGAATGATAACTTTGCGCTTATAGCGATCGAACGTCTTATAACTCAAATAAGAACTTCTTATGGAATCTTTATCTCACCTAGAGTTAAGGCTAACACATACGTCCGATAAAATCAAATCGTCTTCTTGTAACTTACGGGAAAAAAAGAGGTTAGAGAACTACTCCCTCTCCCTCTGGGGGAGGCCATGAATGACACAACTCCAACAGAATTGCGCATGATTGTCTCTGTCTCCGCACAGGCTGGGGGTGAGGGCCTGCCCCTCATACTAACCTTCTCCCCAAAGGGGGAGAAGGAACTGCTCAGAGAATTTGGGGTCAGGCCCCAGGAAATAAGGGAGCATTTAGGGGAAAAACCGAAAAACACTGTAGTGGCAATTCATGAATTGCCACTACGGGTCAAAACTTCAGGAAGGATCAGGTTTTTTGTGGGGATCGAGCAGTTGGGCTTCGAGGGCTTCCATCTCTTTTTGAAGAAGGCGGATGCGGTTTTTGAGGGCTTTGACGGGATCGGGCAAGTCGCCGTGATCAAGGTTCAACTCGGCGACACGCTGGCCGCCCTTGCGTACGATTTCAGCGGGTACGCCGACCACGGTGCAAAGATCGGGTACGGCATGCACCACCACAGAACCCGCGCCGACTTTGACGTTATTACCGAGTTTGATATTGCCAAGCACTTTGGCGCCTGCGCCGACCACCACGTTGTTGCCCAGCGTGGGGTGACGTTTGCCGCGCTCGGTCCCCGTGCCGCCCAAAGTCACACCCTGATAAAGCGTGACATTTTCTCCGATCTCTGTCGTTTCGCCGATGACCACACCCATGCCGTGATCAATGAAAAGACCGGGCCCGATTTTAGCGCCGGGATGAATCTCGATGCCGGTGAAAAACCGTACAAGCTGGGAAACAAGGCGCGGAAAGAAAGGGATTTTCAAACGGTAAAACAAATGGCTGATGCGGTGCGCCGCGATCGCATGCAGGCCGGGATAAAGAAAAATGACTTCCAAAAAACCAAGCGGCGTACGCGCAGCCGGGTCGCGCTCAAAGCAGGCTCTAAAATCGCGGTAAATGGCCGTAATGGGGTTCATAGGCCGATCATTATTTCATAATTCCGGGGATTGTCAATGCGCGGCCGGAAGGGATGCTGACCGCTTGCTTTTGTTACGCCATCGATGCAAAAATCTTATCCGCAGCAGCTTCAAGCAGGAAACGTTCCGCCAATTCATGGATGATCAGGCGGCCGCGGTCTTGATTATAGCTCAGCATGCCCGGCACAAAAGGCGCCAGGAATTCCGGAATACGCCGCAGGAGCTCGCCCGTGATCCGGACCTCTCGCGCGGTCTGGAAGAGAATGACCGTAGACAGCGGAAAGGCCTTGGGCAAGGGCAGGCCGGAGAGTTCTACCAGGCGCGTCTGATGCGCGGCGGCCACGTTTTTCTGGGATTCTTCCAGCCCGATCGCCAGTGCATTTGCGTGCAGGCTCAAAAATTGATTGGTCTGCGCGGCGGCAAAACGGCCGGCCGGATCGATGCGTTTGACGGTTTTTTCCATCCGCTTGAAAAAATTCCTGGCAGCGCGGGCTTGCTGCGGCGAAGCGAGAAGGCCAATATGGGCCGAGACCCTGCCGTTGAACTCGGGCTCGCTGGCGACTCTGCCGATCATGGAGTCAAATTCCAAGAGCCAGGCTTCCAACTCAGCATCATGCGGCATGATCCAGTTAAAATCCAGCGTATGGTTTTGGTTGTTCTGCAAATAAGTTCGGGTGGCATCTTCCAAGGTACGCACGGAGTTCTCGCTGAAATTTTCCCATCGGTTACGAAATGCCATAAAGGTCTCGATCTCACCCAGGTCCGAAACGACCTCGGAAGCCTCATGGAATGCCGCGTAAAGCCGCGCATAACGAGGACGTGCTGCTAAGATGCCCAAACGCTCAAGCGCTGCCTCAAAATCCGTATTCAGTAATTTCACAAATCGCCGGGCATCTGGCAACGTCAAACGCTCGCCTGCCAAAGAGCGGACCACGGGTGACATAACCCGCCGCATTTCAGAACGACTCGCCGCCTCGGGAGTTTGCGGCAGCGGGATAATCTTAAGCGTACGGTAGGGAATCGTGCTGGGCATCACCAACCCCTGGATCTTTCCGTCGCGCACAGGAAAACGTTCGCCCGTGATCACATCCAACGCTTCATAAGTGCCGTCTTGTAGGCCCTGCGGCGCCTGCACCCACAACATCTGGTCTTCATGGGGTTTCATATTCAAAACCAAAGTGCGCCACTCAGGCGGTTCCTGCGCCTCTAAATCAGGCTTGCGCCAACTCAAAACCGTAAACTGATAGCGTTTTTCGCTGTCGAAAAAAGCAAATTGAATCGTTTTTTCGCTGTCTTCGAGTTTCGCGAAATCCTGCAGGATCCTGATACCCGGCGCATTTTCCATTTCATGCCGTAGTCCGTTGAAATCCGGCCGTTTCATTTTTTCATCTTCGGGTGAGAACGGATGTGCCGGGCCCGGAATGGTGATCAACTGGCCGCGGTGGTCGAGAAAATCACGCAGGTCGATCATAACGCGGCGGCCCGACTTGGCCAAGGCAATCTGTTCCAGAAGAAAGGCGCGCCGCGCGCCGCCCATGGAGCGCAGCGGCTCATCGTCGTACTCCGTCGGAAAAAAAATCTGTTCGACGGCATCAAGGGTACGATCTGCAGAGTCTTTTGCCGTACCCCTGCTGAGATCCAGCGCTCTTTGAATGACGCCTTCAAGGCTCTGGGCATCACCCCGGCCTTCTTTGGCAAACCCGCGATAGAAATGATAAGGCAGCGGATTATAAAACCGGTCCGCGCCGTAGGTCTTCAAAACAATATGATTATGCTCCTGGTCTGCTTGATTAAAACCGTAGGCCTCCATGTCAAATTCCAGCACTTGCCCTTGGCTGCGCGCATAGGCCTTGGCTTCCGCGATCCATTGTTTGAGCGGCGATTCATCGCCTTGATAATCAAAACCGTCCGTCTGCCAGCCCTCCGCTTTCCAGGTGCTGAACATATCTTTCAAATTGTCTTGGGTAAATTTATGCGCAAGGTCCATGCGAACTTCAATCGGCGGCGCATCTGCATCCCGCAAACCATCCGCGGCGGCCTCATCGACGATGAACGTGAAAAATCTCTGATGACGCGGCTGCGTCAGCGGGTGAAAGGGATTAGGGACAGCCTGGTCGACGCCGGGCTCCTTGAACATATTTTTGAACATGACGAGGCGCTCATTGCCGGGGTCGCCGAAACGTTTCACAAACGCACCCTGGCGCCGCGCATCCAGTGCCACCTTTTCCATAAATCTAACTTTTTGCTCTTCGGGCAGTTCATTGAAAGGCTTGTCAAAGCCCTCTAGTTTAAGATCCGGCGGCACTTCTTTATAAAAGAAACTTTTATAATTTTCCGCCGTGACTCCTTCGAGCGCGACCCAGG
Organism: Candidatus Omnitrophota bacterium; assembly: GCA_023247055.1. Classification (GTDB taxonomy): domain Bacteria; phylum Omnitrophota; class Omnitrophia; order Omnitrophales; family Aquincolibacteriaceae; genus JAHFHB01. Next base: position 4,960 of record JAHFHF010000080.1, on the reverse strand, counting down.
CAATAAAGTCAAAAACAGTGCGCATGCCGAGCGCGCGCGTCGTCCTGATCAGGCGGCGGAAATCCTCGAGCGTCTGCTCCTCGCTGCCGTCGCGCACGCCTTCAGGTACACGCCGCCGCGAAAGGTGCGGATTGAGCTGCGGCGGATCGACCGGCGCAAAATTATTTCCTTGGTTGTCCGTCTGCGCTCCCTGTTTTTTCGTCGGATAGCCTTCGACGACCACCATGGTTTCAGGGAAAGCTTCCCGGTCTCTTAGAATATGCTGTGCGGGGCTGTCGACGCTGTGGACTTTATGAGACAGGCCTCCCATGCGGTAAAGTCCGCCGTAAAAATAGACCGCGCCGAAACCCAGCCGCCGCAAAAGCGGCACAAGGCTTTCGACCTTGCTCAAACTGTCTACATAAATCACTTCGCCCGCCGGAAAAATGACTTCCGCGCCCACATCCAGCAGATGGATGCTGATCATCAGCTGAGGAATCGGCGGCAGCCGTGGAAAAGACTCCAAGGGCAGCGCCGGTGCTTTGGGGTCAATTTTTTCCAACCGAAAAATATCAAAACCCCAGTCGTGCTGGGTTTTGATGTGATTCGGAGGGTGATTCCAGACCGGGATGCCCACATTATATTCCTGCATGAGTTCCGCCCCTCCACGCGCGGCTCCAGTGACTTCGCCGTTTAGAAGACTGCGTTCCTCATAAAGCGCGTCTGCATCCAGCTGCAGCGGCTGATCTTCCGCGCCCAATCCCTGCACCACGGACCAAACTTTGCCGTCCGGGTGGATGGGGAAATCTTCAAACTGCAGGGTAAAAATCAAATTCTGGCCTTTGTCCCCGCCCTTCAAAGAGCGTGTAAAAACCAGCGTGCCTCCGCGGTCTACGTTTTGAAAAAAGATTTCGCCGTTTTCAAAGAGTTCTTTGTTTTCGGCAGCGACACGTTTCAAGGAAGCATAAGCATAAGGATGCCAGTCTTTAAGCTGATCCAGAAATTCAGGGGCCAGGCCGGCCACGAGCGCCATGATCACGGTCACCTGTTTTCCGAATGCATCACGCGCGGCTTCGGCTGGAAGCGAAGCGACGCTTTGTATCAATTCCCGCAGTTGTTGAGGGTTGTTGAGTGCAGCCATAATATCTTTCTGAAGCTGCCGTATGACGTTGGTGATGGATGTCTGATGCCGGGTCAAGCCAATTAAACCGGCAACGATCGGCGCATGCTGGGGAAACATCGTCAGCATCTGAATACCAGGAACGCCCAGACGCAGATCGTCATCCCATTGGTAATGACCGTAGCGTTGTTGTGTTTTTTTATCCTTCACGCCATAACTCATGCCGGGCTGGATACCGAAATGCGCTAAAAAGACCTTGTACTGCGGGTGTTGGACGTCGGCTAAAATATGGCCCCTGGCTTTTAAAATACCGTTTTCGTCGGGAACGGCAATACTTCCAACATCGAGAGGAATCACGGCATGTTCCCCGCCGCGCGTTACGCCGAAAGCGGCAATGCTGGACGGATCAGTTCCGAAAAAAATAGCTTGCGGGTCATGACTCAAATAGCGGGCGATATATTGGCTCACCAACGGATTAGAAACAACATTGTCGTGAAGGGCTTTTAATTTTTCAGCGGATGTTTCTATCCAGTAATTTTCAAAAGCTTGACCGCCAATCCTATAGCCGAACCGGTCCACCTCTTGGATGGCTTCAAAATTAAGCGTGATCAGATGGTCCAGTAAAGAAAGGCGCGTTTCAGGCACGGAGTTTGGCAGCTGGCTTAAAAGACTGCGGGCAGCCGCATGCAATTCCAGCAGTTTTCGAACCAGCGGCTGCATTGTTTCATTGCTTTCGGAATTTTTTAAAATGTCTTCCAGCAAATAATGAAAGATTTCGTCGCGTTCCGCATGAGCGCGCAGGCTTTGCGCCGCAAGTTTACCCTTTTCTAAGTTACGCCCCCAGCCGGCAATCGAGCGGAAATCTTTTGCCAGGCCTAGCAACCCGCCCGGCGCCCCCGGCGCAAGCCGGATTGGTTTTCCGGCGGCATCTTTCCATACAAAGCGTTTGGCGGAAGGTGCTAAAAATTCACGAACATCCTTGATCGAAAAATGGGTTTTTGTTTCCGAAGAATTTTGGGCTGCTTCGCGCAGGCTTTCTCCTGTTTCGTAGGTGTGCATACGTGCACGTTCCGACAGCGAATACGTCTCTTCAAAAACATACCGCCAGATTTTTCTTTCCTTATCAACTAGCCGGAAACCCAGGGACTGCAGAATCCAATCGGGCACGGTCGTTTGAAGGATTTTGATATTGGTAAAACCGAGGCGTTCTGACCACGGTTTTAACCGCTGCTCAAACCAGTCTTTAAAGACACGATGCGGTTCGCGGTCATGAAGATTGATGCGGCCAAAACCGATCCAGAGCGTGTCTTCCCCTTCGACGCTCAAACTAATGTGGGCCATTCCCGGGGTCCCGGCAAAAACCATCGCGCGCCGGCGGTCGTCATCCAGCATATTTTCCAGGGTGCGCGTCAGCGTCATCGTCAGCCGGCCCGAGCCTTTGTCAACCAGCAGATAGAACCCCGGCTCGCTCCAGTTCTTAGGTGTTTTTTCGGGAGAAACAAACCCGCCGCCAGAGGTCCACCAGACCAAATCGGCCGGTGTTTTGCCGGCCTGTTCGCCTTCGTCGAAGGTTTCCGGAAGAAAAAGGTCCATCAGGCGATGCTGGATTGGCGGCGAAACCGCTTCTGTCCAAAAAATCGCACCTCGTGTTGCTTCTTCCAAAGATGGCTGCTCCTCGGCTGGCACAAGCTCAATGACCTGCGTCATCACATCCTGCGGTAATTCAACCGGCAGGCCCAATTTAAGAATTTCCTCGACAGAGTAAGCTCCGTAAAATTGGCCCGTTATAACATCCACCACACGGAAGCGCTTCTTGCGATCCTCATCTTTATGGATGTCAAGGCCCAAAGAAAGGAAATACCGCGCAAAAGCCCCTCCTTCGCCGGGCCCATCGGATAAAATACCTGCGATTTTGTCATGGCTGAATTCACGGCTTTCGTCCTTGGGCCGCATGCCAAGGGCTGTGACCACGATTCGAGCCCGGCTGCCCGCTGTGCTTATATTGGTGATGTAGGCGCGCAGGCGGGTATGATGCGTCCGCAAAATGCGGCCAAATTGATCGCGCTGCGGATCCACGTACAGCTCCATGCTTTCGACTGCTCCATCAAACTGATCGACCAAGGCTTCGCGCAGCCATTCGCTGCGAAAAAATTTTCCGGCCTTTGGGTTGGTGAAAAAATAACGCAAGGCGCCAACGGGGTCTTGCTGGCGCACCCGGCTTTTATGAATTTCATGCAAATAGTGCATGGCCGTAATTTCCGCGGCCAGAATCTGGCTCAACACAATGGAGGTTTTCTGGAACTCCGCAAAACGCAGCCGGTCTTTTTGATACTCCTGAAGCGCGCGGCGCATTGCATTCAAATAAGCGCCAGGCTCACTCGACTCCGGAACGATCGTATTGCCGGAACCGGGCTTATCCCAATTCAGCACAATGCCCTGCTGGTGAAAAATCGCTTCGAGAAAGGCCGATGACAGTTCAAGTGCGCCAACCGCCATAGCATCGGTTTCCGTAACGCCGGCTGCCTCTGTGCCGCGTTTTTTATCGCGGTCCGAATCATTGACCTGAACGTCAGCGGCCGGCAGAAGATAGCGCTGTTCCGGAATACCCCAGCCGCTGGCCACAATAAAAAGGCCGAAGGGTTGGCCTTCGCCTAACGCTAGCCGTCTTTCTTCATAAAGCTTATTTTCAAGTTCCTTGAGTTTTTTATAAATGGCCTTGGATATGTCATTGCCCGGCTGCACGTTGCCCATAATAATAATTTGCGCCCCGGCGCGCACCAGCGCTTCGATATTTTCGGAAGTGAAGGCGCGCTCAATGCCGGTTTTTTCGTCCACCATGCGGCCGGAATAGGAAAAAAGAATTTGGTCCGGATTGATTTCTGCGAAAAGCGCGTTGAGTTCGCGCAATTTTTGATTTTGCGAAAGGCGGATCTTCGAACGCCGTTTGGCCTCGGCCAGCGCTGCCGGCGAGGGGGCTTCGGAATCTTCCCCCGGAAATTGTCTCTGAAAATCAGGGTCTGCAAAAACTTTTTCCCATTCTTGACGCGTGGCTTTACGCGCATCGCCGTTGGTTACCGCCTCAAGCGGCACGCCCTGGTCCAAAACCGAGACTTCCTGCGCATGGATCGCGGCCACACCGTTGGCAAGGTCCGCCGAGCGTACGCCGGCACTGGTCGCGTCGTACGCAGAGTCATAACTCTTGTCAGCAAGGTAAAGCCACTCGCCGCTGGCCAAATACTTACGGTACTTCGACGGCAGCCGTAAATTATGAACAAGATCTTGTTCTCCCCGGATCAGCCGGTTGCGATAAGTATGAGTCGTTTGCAGCACCGTCGCTTTCAGCAGAGAGATCTCGTCAGCTTCCTGCACCAAATCCAAGTATTCATGATATTCATGCGACGCGTCCCTGCGGATGCGTTCAATTTCATCCGCGCTCATGTCTTCGAGATCGTCTGAAATACGTTTGAACAGCGGCAGAAGCGCAAGCTGGCCGTCATTGGCCCAAAGCACCGGCGGATTGCGGCTCTGGCCCAGCCGCTGGCGCTCAGCTTCAATTTTTCGCGAAAGCTTGAGGGATACTTTGGAGGCAAACTCCGCAAATTCGCTGGCCGTGACAAAATCTTTCATGATCGGATGGTCCGGATTTTGATAGCCGTAAAGGACCTTCGTAAAATAAGAATCGCCTGCGGGCCTGTCCGGCTTGTCTTTGTATAAAAAAACATCCACGCCGTGCCGGTTAGTTCCTCTAAAAATTTCGACGTCAATCCACTGGCGCCGGCCTTTTTTGCTCACTTTGACTCTGAAGGTATTCCAAAGCTTAAGATTTTCAACCGGCACGGGTTGGTTGGAGTTTTCATAATC
>JAHFHF010000079.1 GCA_023247055.1 Candidatus Omnitrophota bacterium | reverse complement strand
TTTACCCGCCATAACCTGTATCTTTTATAAACCTTTTCAAGATAATCACTTACAGGTGATACCAGCGTGAAAAAAAACAGCTTGAGGCTGCGCGCAATCGCAGTCTGCCTCGTGATGACTCTGCTTGCGTCCGACTTGTCGGCGACAGGCTGGGCTGCCTCTGCGTCTAACGCAGAGACTGCCTCTGTGTCTAACACCGAGACTGTCCCGGCGCAGGCTAATGGCCTGCGTCCGGGAACTGCCCAAGCGCGTCTTGATGAGTCGCGTCTTGGGGCTGCCTCTGAACCCATCTTCTCACTTCCCAAGCGGCTTGGCACGGTCGAAACATTTCACCGGGGCACGAACGGCAAAACGATTTTTTATATTCAGGATGCGCACGATTCTTTGGAAGCGCAGGAGAATATTGCAAAAATCATCCATCTGCTGGTGCGCAAAGCCCATGTCAAAACAGTCTTTGAAGAAGGTTATGAAGGGCCCGTCCCCACGCAGTGGTTTTACGAGGCCTTTCCGGACACCCAAAAAAGGCGCAAGGCCGCTTGGTATCTTTTGGATCATTTGCGTCTGGGCGGCGCAGAGTATGCGAATATCGTAGAACGGGATTTCAAACTGATTGGCGCCGATGACAAAAAACTTCATCGCGAAAATATCCGCTGGTATCGCCGCTCCGCTCAAAATGGCGTAAAGACCGCCAAAGACCTGTCTTTTTTACGCGGCGAACTGGAGCGTCTGGGCGCTCTAAAATTTCCGAAAGAGTTTAAAACTTGGTGTGCGCTCAATGCGCGGTTTCATGCGGGTACTTTAGATCCGCTGGCTTATCTCAGCCGCACGGATGAGATTTTGCAAAAGTCTGCCTCGTCAGCCGTAGCGGCAATTCATGAATTGCCACTACGGCCAAAGGATACTCAAATTCCAATGGCGGCAGTGAGCGCCCGGCAGATCCAGTCTGATAGTTTTCCCGAAAGCTGCAAGTTTCTTGCTCTCACGAAAAAAATTTCACTTCCGAATGCTTTTAAGGACATCCATCCCCGCAAACTCTTCAGCGAAATAGACCGGCTTGAGGACTTTACGGCCTCGGCGCTGCTTGACTCGCGGGGGCAGGCAATTTTCCGGTATTTGCAGGCCATCCGGCTGTTTGAGAAACTCAACGCTCTGGCCCTTACGGCCCCGGAATTTGAAGAAGTCTTGCGAAAACTTCCGGAACTTTTTGCCCGAGGCGACTCGGTGACCCGGCAGGTCGGAGAGTTTGTTTTCGGGCAGACCGGCCAGCCGCTTGTTCTCTCGCTCCGCTGGGAAAAGACCATGCGGGCGGCACGCCGTTTTTATGAAACGGCGGAAGCGCGGCATGCTGTCCTTGAGAAAAAACTTCAGAATTTTCAGGCGGACACGGAAGAAAAAAACGCGGTGCTCGTTTTCGGCGGATTTCACAAACGCACGCTTTTGCCGCTTTTGGAAAAAGGGGGCTGGAGTTATGCGGTGGTATCGCCGGCGATTCGTCAGCCCAGTGCCCGCCATGCAAAATACTACCGTGAGCTCATGACGCGCGGCCATTTAGCCGGAGAGACATTCGTCTCCGGTGCCGGGGCTTTGGCAAAATGGGTCACGCAAGAACGCCTTTTTAATCTCGCGCAGGACCCCTTGGATATGCGCAATTACCTGATGAAAAATCTACCGCCGGATTTACGCCCTGATTTTCATTCTAACTCTGGGTCCGCCGCTCAACAGCCAAACCGTCTCCTTGTAGGGGCCGGTTCTAAACCGGCCCATGGAATTGCGAACCACCAAGGGCGGGTTATAAACCCGCCCCTACAAACAAATCTGAAAATAGCAGCAGCCATACCCGCCGCAGTTATTCCGACAGTCCTTTTTGCGGCAGGCTTTGGTTTCTCTTTTTCTCTTCGCTCCGAAATGCGCAGTGCTGAATTGTGGAAACGCCGCTGGAATGTTTTGGAAGCCTGGGGCCGCAGCTTACTGCGGAAAATATTTCAAGGGCGCATGGCGCCGGACAAGCCGCGGGCTCTTGAAGCGCCTAGTCGGTATGCGGTTTCATCTTTTCAAGATGACTACGGACCGCGCCGCGAGATCGAGCGCTTTCTGGATTCAAATCGCGTCATACTTCGCAAACCCAATTTTTATTTCAGGGATTTTCAGCCGGAACTGGCGCTGACCCTTCTGAGAGCCGGACGTTTAAAAACTCAGGATGAGGTTGGCTATTTATTAAAACGTCTTTACGGCGACCAGCTGCCAGACGAAATGCTCTTTGAGATTTTACGCGAGGCGCGCCAGCAGGAAATTTTTAAATCGCATCGTGAAATTCTTCAGGCCGCCAAGGAACGCCGTCTCGGGCCGGTTAAACTTAAAGATATTTTGAAGGGCGCTCTGCAGCGCCGCTGGATCAATAGCATTCCGGATTTAGCCGAGTGGATGACGGGGGTTGGCTTTTCTGAAACCGAATTTTATGGAACGGTCCGTTTTGCAATGCAGCAGGGCATAAGAATCAAGTTGGCCCCCCTGAAGAAACTAGCAGTTCACCCGGGTTTATCCTCTGCGGGTTCTAAAAGCTTCGAGTTGGTTCTCGATGCGATTCAAAGCGGCGTCATTAAAACCCCGGAAGTTTTTGAGGAACTTATTCCTCCAGGTCTTTTAAAAAGTTACTCGCTCTCTACGGAAAGAAGCCTCTTGCGCAATATTCTTGTTCTCGGGGCCGCCCGCCGGCTGATTCCTTCGCGCCAAAAATGGGAAGAGTACCGCAAAGACGTTGTCGTGACGGAGCAGGCGTCGGGTTTTTCGCAGAAAACTGATACGCCTATTTTTGACGCTTACGGTTCTGTTTTTGATTTGCCTGCCGGCACGGATGAGGTTGAGGCGGTCTATGTGCAGCTTGCCAAAGCTTCAAACAATTTTGAGAAGTATAACCATTTTAATGAATACCAGATGGAAGGTTATGCTTATTGGCTGCGATACCAGTTGAACGTGGGCAAGGTTCAAAGTTTTGAAAAACTGATACGCTATTTGACGCCGTTCCGGCAGCAGGGACATTGGACAACGTATCTGGATTTAGCGGAACTGGTTGTAAAAAAGGGGTTGGTGCGTGACATCAAAGAGTTGGAGACCTTGACCGCACCGCTCACTGCTTCCGACGGTTGGGATGGGGAATTCATCTACCGCCGTTATTTAGATTTCATCCGTGCAGCCCACTCGAAAAAAGTGATCCGCAGTAAAAATGATTTTTACCGGGTCATCAGGCCGCTACGTATGGCGGGCCGCACCATGGATTCTCCCTATGCCGAGGCCATGATTCTGGGCATGGAACTTGGTTTTGTGGATTCCGTCGCCGAGATTCGCACGGCCTTTGAGTTTTTAAGAAATCTCAAGACTCCCGGAGAGTATCAACAGACATGGACCGGTCCGGCGTGGCTGGTGCTTGGCGCGCTGCGCCGCGGCATTCTTACCACGGAAAAAGACCTGGCACCTTTTGTAGCCGTGCTGCGCGAATCACGAATCGATGTTTTGATCTCCACGATTTTTATCGAGGCGGAACTTGCGGGTATTTTGCCGTCTGCGCAGGCACGCGTGCAGGCAGCTGCGCGGAACCAAGACGTCTTTGATGGCTTTGCCGCAGCCGCGGAATATCACGAAGCCGGGCGGTTGCTTGCCCCTGAAGCCCGCGAGAAATTTTTTGAAGCGGGACGGCGTTTCAAAAAGCGCCTGGCCGGCCTGCAGCCCGGCATTTTTAATGACGATAGGGCCGCAGGGTATGCGGCCTTGGCGCTGATTTCGCCCAAGGCCCGGCGTGATTTTGACCGGCGCGAACTTGGCAAAAAAGCCCAGCCCGAACGGGTCCAAAACTTGCTGACGGTTTTTTCCGAACTATCTCCGGAATCAGTGCTTAAGCTAAAAAACGATGGGCGAAGCCGTGAGCGTTCTCATGGCGGGGAGACGGTTACGTTTGAAGAAGTATTGCATCGGGCATCGGCTGTCCGGCTGGCGGAAATGATGAACATCGTTGATGACGTACCAGGAGCGTCTGTTGAAACATTGCGCCGGCGTGCGCTCGATCAATTGGCGTCCGAGCGGCTGGGCTCTCCGACGCTAAAAGACGATGCCCATCCCGATCTGTCTTGGATACATGCTTTCGGGAAGTTCCGTCGGTTTCTAGGCGTTTACCGCGCCGGTTTATTTCAGGAAGGGCAGCCTTCCTCGCTGCGCTTTTTCCGTGCCAAGGACGCTAAATTTGTTTTCAAGGGGATTCGCTGGCTTGAAAAAAAGGGAAAAATCCGGACACCCGAAGACTTCGTCTATTGGTTTGAGTTTTTAACGCGCAATCTAGACGGCCATTTGTCTCATCAAGGCAGTAATCCTGATGAAATCATGTCCCGCCTAAGCTATACCCGGCTGGTGGAGGAGTTGGAAAACCGCGGCCGGCCGCTCGAACCCGCCCTGGAATTTCTTTTTGAAATCGCGTCCATCCAGGAAGACTTTGTCAGCAACCGGATTGCTGCACGTCCAGATAAATCCAATCCGCGGCACAGGTATTTTGAGCGGTTTGTGGACATGCCGCCCGAAACTCTGAAGCGCATCCTCGAAAAATGGCATGAATGGACGGCGCTGCTGGCACAAAAGGCGGCGCTTCAGGGCCAGACCATCGACCCCGCGCGCCTGCGCGACCGTACGGCCATGCCCGCCTTCAGTCTGGAGTTTATTTTGCCCGGTAGTTTCGAGCGGCTCATCGCCTTTGCCAAACAAAAGGATGATTACCAGGTCACCTTAAATTGGGTCGAGCAGTTCACCCAGGCCCTGAACCCCTTTGTTTCACAAAGTTTTTTTGAAGCCTTTGCCGAGGTGACCGGCCGTGAGACTTTTCGCCAGCGTCCGGATTGGCTGTCGCTGGGGTTTGACTATCTGGATTTTTATGCCTGGAGTCCTCAGTTAATGCAGCCGGCCGTGCGTGAATATGCGGGGCAGGTTCCGGCGGGACTTGTGGGGCGGCTTTTCGAAAAAAGTCACACGGAATTAAATGACCTTCTGGCGGCGTGGCAGGATTTATTGCGAGCCCTCCAAACGGCAAACCAAAAACGCAAACCTCAGGCGCTCTTTCCGGCAGAGACTTTCTCAAGCCCTTTTTTTAAAAAGGTCATGGCCTTTGAACTGCTGGTGCCTGGCAGCATGACTTATTTCACGCAGGATCTGCAGCGGGAAGGTTCGCTTGAGCGGGCCGTTTCATTTTACAACCGTGTGCTGCCTTTGTGGGAGCCTTCGGCCGCAAGGGATACCTTGATTCAGCAGGGCCTGGATGCTGCCACGGCCCCTGTGCCGAACACCGTCTTTTTCTTCGAACTGTTGGGTAAACAGGTTGAATCTGAAGCGTGGCTCGGCAGTTCTGAAAATCAGGCGGCGATGTTTGAACTGCGCCGCATGGTTGACGCCGCGGCATCTGAAACCGGTGAAATCATTCAAGGGCAATGGACACTGCTGCTGGATGCCCTAAGAGAAAGCAACGGGCGTTTGGAGCAGGAACGGCGGATTTCCGTCAAAAAATTTGATGACGATTACCAGATGGCAGGCCTGTGGCTCGAATTTTTACTGCCGGGTGCGTTAAACCATCTGGCCCATCTTTTAAAAATCAGCACGAGCCCGCAGCTGGCCCTGCGTTTTTTTGAAGGCAAAAGCGCCGCGCTTTTGGATCTGCAGACCTGGCGGGTGATGGCCGAGTTGATTCAGGGCATTCGCGCCAACAGGCCCGGCCACCGCAAATTCAAAATCAATATTTCCGAATTTTTTAAAATTCTCGAAGTCGCCTCCGGCTATGTTCAGGGCGGTCTCCAGTCTCACCTGACCCAATCTATCCAGAGATGGCTTAAACTTGGGAACACTGACCTTAACGATTTGCGCCGCACTCTGGCCCATGAATTTCTGAGTGCTTATGCCCGGCAGTTCGGGCTTGGTGAGGTTCGGGTGGACGAGTCGGTTTACCGGCGGTTTTACGTGCCTTACCTGCACCGCCTTCAGCAGGCCATTGAGCATATTCGTGAAGATGAGCCCCACAAATTGCCGCGGATTCTCGGTCTGATCCGGGCGACATTTGAAAACCGGGTTTGGGATTTTCTCGAAGACGAGAAGCAAAAGGATGCTTTCGGCCGCCAACTTGCCAAGTTTAATGCCGGCGTTCGCGCGGCGATGAAAGCGCAAAAAATCAACGGCGCACGCTGGCTTGGCCGTGAGGCGCAAGACCGGCTGGAGCCGGGCACCAGTGTTTATAGCGGTGAAACCGGGGAAGCCGGAGATTTTTATGATGACCTGGGCGCGATCTACCAATCGCTGCGGCATTTGCATGCATTGGGTGGAACAGATCAGGTTCATACGGATTTATTCAAGGAACTTCAAGACCGGGGTGTTTCTTTCGAAACAGCAGTCAATGCCAAAGCCCTGCAGGCGCTGGCTGCGGGCAATACGCTTGGCACCGTGATTGCCGCCGTGCAGAAATATCAGCATTTTGCGCAAACCCAAAATGATGTGCGGCTGCTTGAAACCGTTACGCATGCCTTGGAATTTTTAGAGCTGGCGGCCCGGCGCCGCGGCATGCTGCAAAACCTGGACTTTTTATCGGGCAGGGAACAATCTGGCCCAAAAGAATTTGGATTTTTTAGAATGCGGCCCATTTTGAGAAACCCGGGCTTTGATTTATTTATCGCGGATTTCACAAGCTGCTGCCTGGCCATGAATTCCAATCAGCGTCCGGAAGCCCTGGTCGACCGCTTGATCGATGAGGGTATGAACGTGATCGAGGTCATGGATGAATCCACGGGCCAGGTCATGGCCAATCTCTGGCTTTTTCTTGCTGCGGACGGCAGCCTTGTGATCCAAAACTTGGAAATTCATCAGGACTATGCCGAAAATCCAGACCTGATGGCCCATGTAGGCCAGGCCATGGTCCGCTACGCCGTTCGTTTTGCAGACTTCATCGGCGCGCCGCGCGTTCTGATCGGCAATCCCCATCACGGCAAATATCACAGCCTGGGATTAATCGAGCGCTGGTATGGCCAGCAGAGAATCAAACTCCATGCTCCCATTGAGAAACTGGGAGGTTCTTTTGAAGACGAGGATTATTATCTGGATTCCGAGGGGCAGACCACGGCTTACCTGGTCTGGGAGCGCGAACCCGGAAAAATGCAGGACTACGTGCCTGATCCTGTTCAGCCCGGCGAAGCCCGTTCTGAAGTGCGGGGGAAAGTTGGAAGTAAAAGAGGAACTGCATTCTACCCCAAGTTTTTTGAAGAATTGCGATATTCCTTCTCCCCCTTTGGGGAGAAGGTCAGGATGAGGGGAGGAAGTATTAATTTTCCCCTCACCCTAGCCCTCTCCCCTGAGGGGAGAGGGGAAAGTGCCAAACTTTCACCTCGCCTGCTTGCGCGCTCCGAAGTCCGCGCCGGAAAAAACGCAGACGGTAGTTCCAAACCCTCGTTTTTGAAACGTCTCGAGCGCCGCTTCAAAAGCCCGCTGGGCTTCTCAAGTTTTAAATTGGGAAATGTTTTTTTTGCCGGGGGATTCTTTGTCGTAGGCTGGATGTCTTTGCTCAACCTGTTTTTCTTTAATTATCTGAAGCCCGACATGAAAGAGCTGGAGCGGGGTTATTTCTTGATTCGGTTTTTATTTTACATATTCGAAGGTTTCGGCGCGGCATTTGTATTCCTGGGTTTGACACTTGAGGCCATAAACCGGCTTCTCCGGAAGGTGTGGGAATGGATCAAAGCGCCGCCTCAGCGCAAGATAACATTGCTTTACAATTTGGGAGGGAACATCGGTGTGCTGGGGGTTGGGCTCATGACCCTGATTTCTATCACCACAAGAGCCTTGCTGCATTTCTATCCTGATCAGGTGTGGATCGAGAAGGGCTATCCAATGGCCCGTGAAGTTTTTTATACCACGGGTGTTATTCTTGGAGCCCTGCTCGCGTTGATTCCCACAATTCATGGACTCCTCTTTGCCGAAAAGTATATCAGCCGCTGGATTTCGTCCCCCAAAAAATATCCTGTGCTGGAATTTCCCGAATGGTCCATGGTCACCGCCGCCGAGGGAAAACTCTGGACGCTTTCCCGGGAAGATGGTTCGCACAGTCCGGTGATCCAGCTTGAAATGCAGCATAAAATCCAGCACGAATTGGACATGAAGCAGTTGGTTGTCAGCATTCCGGGCACGGCCATTAAGCAGATTTTCCCGCTGCCCTTAAACGGCAAGCATACGCTGATTTTGGGCGTTCATCGCGCCGCGGTGGATGGCATCGATGAAGACTGGACCGTGGAACTGGACTGGTATCCTAAGCATGATGATGTCATGCTCCACCAGTGGATGGTGACGCATCATCCTAAGCCTTCCGTGAAATTTTTCTCCAGCCCCTTTGTTTTCCGTGCCATAAATTCAGCGGAGGATGAATTCGCAAAACACTATGACTATGAACGCTATCCTGTCGACGCCAAATTGGATATGGCTGATTTTCAGGAGTGGTGGAAGCGCATGCGGCTGATGCAGGGACGGCTGGACTCTCTCAGATTCGAGCGGCTGGGCCCTAATTTTCTGGAACTGGAATATGCCAAGGGAGAACGCATTCGGCTGAAATCTCCGGCCGGAGAAAAAGGGCCTTTGACGTTGGATTGGCTGCTGTCTAGTCAAAGAGGGCTGATTCGTATGAAAGCCTTCAGCCGCACCGGCCATTTCAAATTTTATTTTTTTGCCGGTGCAACCGGTCTGGAGATCTATAACGGCCGCCGCAGCTATGCGCCGCCGGATGCGGATGAGTATGAGGGGACGGGCTTGAAGCCTCCGGAGGAATCGTATTTACTGACAGGCATCCGGTTTGAGAAAGGCAGCCTGCACTTTGAATTGGCCGCGGCGCCGTCCGAAATAAGCGGGGTTTTACCGCCTATCCGATTCCGCAACGCTCTTACGAAACGAGGAATTATGCTTGCGCGCGGCATCCGCTTTGAAAGCAATGGCGCTGCAAGATCGGAAGTGCGATTCCGCCCAACAGGCGGAACGACACGCCTGTCTCCGGCCACCGCGACGGAGGCGGAAGTGCGGGGAAAAGTTGGAGGTTCGAAGTTTGAGGTTGGAAGTAAAGCCGAATTGTTTGAAGCATCAAATCTTCAAACTTCGAACTTCCAACTTCTAACTTCTTTAGTAGCCCGCTCAGAGACGCGGTCCCGGCACCCGTCTTTGGACAGCGGGGCGGAAGAAGTCTACGAAGCCCTGCGTTTGATGATTTTGCGTCTCACCGCAAAAATGGAAGGGGAATCCAGAGCAGCCTTGCATGAATATCTGGACACTTGGACCGGTGGTGATCTAGAAATGCGGAAATCAATGGCTGGCGAGGGCCATTCAGCCGCCGAGCAAGCTTGGTGGATTTATATCAATCATGAAATGGACCATGCCGCGTATCAATTTTTTGTACCGAGAATGAAAGAAGTTTTTGAAAACGATCGCATCGTTATTTCTTTATCTGGGCAGTCTTTTGAATCCGAACGGGGCGAAAGATTGAAACGCATTATCGCCGATGGGCAAAAGGAACAGGGTGTATTTCTCTTGGCCTATCTTGCAGAAATACCGGGGAGCAAGGTTGATCAGGCACGCCGTTTGTTTTCCAGCCGTCTCCGGTCGCGCTCCCAGGAAATTTTCGAATATCCCTATCTGCTGCAGCCAGGGACTGCGCCAGTCTGGAAACGCGAGATTGAATTGATAGCGCAGTTCTATGATGCTCTGATCCCGGTTGAGAGGGAACAAATTCAAAAGCATGGCCATGAAACCTTTGACCGGGGGCTTGCCTATTTGCAGACAGTCTGGTTGAGCGGTGATCCGCAGCACCTCATGGACCGTTATTTGCCGCCCATGCCCTGGACCGTTTCCTTTAAGCCCAAGCGAAGGTCAGAAGTGCGGGGAGAAGAAGGTAAAAGGGAAAAGGTAAAAGGGGAAAGAGCGGCCGGTATTTTTTCAGAATTCCTCCCCCGTGCTTTCCGGGGGAGGCTAGGTGGGGGAGGAGTCGATGGGATGGTCAGCGGAGCCGCGTTGTATACCCCCTCCCAACCTCCCCCGGAAAGCACGGGGGAGGAGAACGGCGTTACCTTCTCTCGCCCGGAAATGCGAGGAAAAGTTCAAAGTTCGAACCCATTTTTACTTCTAACTTCTAACCTCCAACTTCCAACTCGCTCGGAAGTGCGTGTTGAGCCGCTGCAAACTTCCAGCCGTCCGGCGCCCGCGGATCAGGATGAGATTCAGCGCAAACTCACCGGAATTATCGCCGACTTGAACCGTCAGTTGGGGATTGGCCCAGGGTTAAATACAAGCCAGCAGCATTTGGATTTTCTGCGCAGTCAGCTTCAGCCTTCCACCAAGATGTACGGTACGCTGGGTTGGCGCCACCCTCCGATTTTTGAAGACTCGATTTATCAATCCCTTGATCTCATCATGCAGGCTTTGCTTGATCACCGCGACAAACTTCAGAGCTCGGGCTGGCGTATCCTGCGCCGGATTGACCGTGAGATCCTCCCGCCGCTTTTAGCGGCCGGCCATCCGTGGGTCGCGGCCATGCCGAATGTGTATCACTGGCTGGCCTATCCGACAACTTCATCCGCCAAAGATGATGTTTATGAGACACGGACGCTGAGTTTTTTAAAGTGGATTGATGAGGCCTCTGCGTCTAACGCAGAGACTGTCCCGGCGCAGGTTAATGGCCTGCGTCCGAGAACTGGTCTGAGCGATCCTAAAATGGGGGCCGAAGCGGAAGAAGCGCTCTTTACGCGTTTCGGCTGGTACGGGCCGCATTTACGCGAAGGCAATATCACCGCTGAAGATGAGCGCGATCACAAACTGCGCCCTGAGTTTCTAAAACGCATGCTGCCTATTCTCGAACGGCACCTGAGGGCAGGTAACCAACAAGCCCTGCCGTATGCGGCCGCATTTCTCAACGGACTTTTATTTGTTTCGTATATGGAGGCTGGGGCTGTTTATCATGACGCCTCTGAAAATTTTAAAAAATTTATTCTGCCCTCCTTGAACAAGTTGGATGCTGTAGGGGCAATTCATGAATTGCCCCTACATAAAAAACATTTGGCATTACAAAATGTTTTTACGCTGATCGAGGCTTATTTTGGAAAACTGGATATTGCCAAGGCAGAGCCGCTTCCAGTTTTTCTGCGTTTTACATCCATGGGATTTACAGATACGGACTATTATCATCTGGCGCTTTTCAATGCCGACGAAAAAGAAAAAATCAGCGGATGGGAAGCGGTCAACGGTTCTGACCGTGCCCAAAATTATCTGCGAATGAACATGGTTCCGCGCGGAAGCCAAGACAATGCGGCAGAGCAAACCGCGCATCGACAGGCCCTTCTGGACGGCTGGAACATTCTGCGCGCCTGGGCGTTTGAGGGTTCCGGTGATTTACGGTCAGAAGTGCGACAAAAAGAAGGGGAAAAGGCAATCGGCGTTTTTTCAGAATTCCTCCCCCGTGCTTTCCGGGGGAGGCCAGGTGGGGGAAAAGCCGATGGGGCCGTCAGCGGAACCGTGTTGTCTGCCCCCTCCCAACCTCCCCCGGAAAGCACGGGGGAGGAGAACAGTTTTGCCTTCTCCCGCTTTGTGCGTTCTGAAATACGTTCAGCCGCGCCGCAGGCGGATGAAACGATGCCTGAGAATCTATTCGCCAATGAGCAGGAGCGCTTGTTTTTTGAGCAGGCCGTGAGCGGCAGCATTCCTTTCAGAGATTATCTCAAGGCCTTCATCCGGCCTCTTGCGATCACAACGTTCTTTTTAATGCTAGGGGGACTGCTGCAGGTGCTGCCTGTTCCTTTCCCGTTTGGTCTCTTGTTTAGCATATTAAGCGCCTATTTCATCATCCTCGGCTTATATTCTTTGACTTATGCCGGCAGCATGGAAGTTTTTTATCAGAATGCTGTTTCCGAATTTCGCACAAAACGGACGGCTGCTGTTTGGCCGCATCTTCGAGCCGGCGCTGAAGTTTACTATGATCCGGGCTGGAAAGACGGCGCGGTTGTAGCCCGCATTACACATTTGAATGAAACGCAAAAGCGCGTGTCTTTAACCTGGAGCAGCCAGGGACAAACGAGCCAAAAGATTGGAATCAGCCCCGCTTTTTTGCAGCCTTTACCCGGACAGGTGCTGGAACCACAGCCTCCTCAAAAAGATTTCACGGATCGAAAAAATATCCCGCTTCGGCCTGCTATTCAGACCCTGCAAAAAATTTTAAGCGAAGATTCTGACGAGGCGGAGTTTGCTCTTCGCCATCAAGGGCACTTGCTCGATTTTCTGTTTAAAGCGTATGCCGAGGCGCTTGTCAAACTTGACTCCCATGATCCCCGTGAGCCCGGACTTGTCTGGCGAGCGTGGTTTTCTACGAACAAGCGTGAGGAAAAATATAAACAGTGGCTGAGGCCTCAAGGATTAGGGGAGAGATTTGAAATTTTAGCTCAATATCTCTTACAGCAGCAGGCGCTGACGGCCGGCGGGGAATGGAACCATGAGTATTTTGAAACTCTCCCGCTTACGCAATTTCCGCAAAGGATTCGCGCCGAACTGATGAAACAAAATACGGTGCGTGAACAGGAATATGCGGTATGGATCGCTGCACACGGAGAGTGGGAATTTGTCTTTAACTCAGCGGTTTTCATGGGAAGTTTTATGGTCTCTATGGGGATTTTCGTTTACCTGTTATGGCCTTTTCGAGGTCCCAATTTCAATCAACGCCTGGCGATGCAGGCTTTGTTCAGCGGGCTCCCATGGATGTTTGCTGCTCTTATTGCCATCCGGCGCCTCTTCGATTTTTTACGGCGCAGCGGCCAAATCCGCCTGCCCGCCGCATTTCAGGCCATGGCACAGGAAAAAATTTCAGAATTTAAACCCGGTCACAGGGTTCGTTATACCATAAGTTTAAATTATCAGCATGGGCAAGTAAGGGATGAACAAATCTTAGCGGAGGTAACAGACATCGATGAGGACAAGGGCGCCGTTACTTTACGTTTCTGGTCTCCCCAAACCGGCCAATTGCGCGAACAAAGAAATGTTCCGGCCTATCTGATTGAACCCGTTGAAAATCAAGCGGAAGCGCGCTCCGAGATGCGTGATAGGTCTCGTTTTCAGGTGGTTGAAACTGACCGGGCGCATTATGTGATTTATCACCGCGCGGGCCTGACGCGCGCGAAAATTCCTGACGAGGTTTATTCAAAAATAGATGCGATTACCGTCATGAAGCCGGCGGTCAAAAGCGCTATGGTGCCGCGCTGGTTTTCAGAGAAAAAAAAGCCCTGGTTTTTACAAGATCAGCCGGGTGCAGTTTTTAAACCCGTGTTCACCGTCGGATTGGGCCCGCAAAAGATCCATGCCGGCTGGATCCGGCGCGCGTGGGAACAGAGTCTCACCGGGTTGTTTTTGCCGGCCGTTGCAGGCGGACTTTTATTTTTAGGTGGTTTTAATTTAAAAATCGGCCTGATATTTTTGCTGCTTGCTCTCATTTCTTACGGGCCGGTATATGCCCCAGAGCGGTTGAAAGCGTATTTGGGCGATTTAGCCGTCCGGCTCAATTTCTTTACGCCGGGCGGACTCAAAACTGCCGCTGCTGCGCATAAACTGGAGACGTTCGTAGCGCCGCGCCTTCGCAAGAGATTGGGGCGTAAACCGGTGATCCTGGTCGATGCAAACAGCTCTGGCTATGGCGCGCTTGCTGCTTATTTAAAATTAGCCGGATTCCGCCGCAGGCGTCTTTTGACGCTGCACCGGATTTTCGGGTTTTTATTCACACTGCGGCGGCAGGCCTTGAATCAGGCGGGGGAAATCAGCCTGCAACGGCAAAGCAGGAACGATCAGATTCTTTCTCTGCAAAAATCGTCACGCCGTTATTTTTATCATGTCTATACCTTTAAGCCGACAAGGCAGAGAGTCAAAATCGCCGCGGAAAAAGAGAAAATTGACTGGCCCAGGGAAGCCGGGGCGCTGCTGCCGCTCTTAGGCTGGTTTCCGAAAGATGCCAGGCTGGATACGACGGGCCCGTATCGGTTGAAGGCAGTTTTGGAGCAGTTTGACCCCGGCCCCTTCCATTTGCATAAGCTGGAGACGCGGCTTGCCAAAGCCCGGCCGGATTCCCGGGATGCCGTCTTCCGCTGGCTGGCCTTACTGCATGTATGGCTCCGGCATGTCAAGGGCGGTTCAGGCAGCGTCAAATTTGAAACGGTTTTTAAAGAAAAGACGGAGCAGATTCTTGGACGTTTTTTAACGCAAAATCTGCCGTTGGAACGCGCGGCTGATGAGCTTGTCAAGGCCGCGCAAGAGGCGCTGGGCATTCAGAGGGCATCGCGAGTGCTGCGCCGGCCTTTTCTTTATTTTCTCGCGCAGTATCAAAAAAGTTTCCAGGCGCGCTTTATCGAGCCTTTGGAACGCAGTCAAGCCGAAGCAGGGTTTAAACCGTCACGGCTTTACACTGTTTTGCAAAGCGACATCGGGCATCTGCCCGTTTCGACATTTTTCTGGACGCTATTGGGTTCTTTTATCAACGGCGCAAGCC
>JAHFHF010000126.1 GCA_023247055.1 Candidatus Omnitrophota bacterium | reverse complement strand
CAAAGAAACCGCGAAGGAAGCCGTGAAGAAGCCGTCCATCGACAATGTCGTGGAGGGAGTCAACAAAGGAACCGAGAAGCTCCTTGATCACACGGTCAAAGGGGCCTACAAAGTGGCGACCTTCGGGAAGGGCGATTTGAAATCTTACGAAATTGAAGAGCCGAGAAAAGGTTCCGACGATACAACCAAAATCAAGATCAAGATTCCCGGAACTTGATTTTTACAGATTAAACTGCAAATCATACAGGCGCTTGTAAACGCCGCCCGTTTTTAAAAGCGATTCGTTCGTCCCCATCTGCACAATCCGGCCTTCATCAAGCACCAGGATTTTCGTCGCGCGCTGAATCGTCGAAAGCCGGTGGGCAATCACAAAAACCGTTCGCCCTTCCATTAAATTTTCCAACGCCTCCTGAACTTCGCGTTCGCTTTCCGTATCAAGATGGGACGTCGCTTCATCTAAAATAAGAATCGGAGGATTTTTGAGGATGGCCCGGGCAATGGCAAGCCGTTGCCTCTGTCCGCCGGAGAGTTTGAGCCCGCGCTCGCCCACCACCGTGTCATAACCGCGGGGGAGCTCTCCGATGAAACCCTCCGCATAAGCTGCTTCTGCGGCTTTCCGGATA
Source organism: Candidatus Omnitrophota bacterium (assembly GCA_023247055.1). Taxonomy (GTDB): domain Bacteria; phylum Omnitrophota; class Omnitrophia; order Omnitrophales; family Aquincolibacteriaceae; genus JAHFHB01. The sequence continues at coordinate 3,091 of JAHFHF010000126.1, read as the reverse complement.
GCCTCAGGGCTTGCGTCCGGACAACCGTAAGCGATATTTTCCGCAACGGTTGCATTGAAAAGAACGGTGTCCTGAGAGACGATGCCGCTTAAGCTTCTTAAGGAATGAAGATTGAGTTCGCGGAGATCGATGCCGTTGATCTTGATCGCTCCCCCCGTCGGATCATAGAAACGGAGTAAGAGATTCACCAGCGTGGTTTTGCCCGAGCCGCTCGGCCCCACAATCGCAAGCACTTCACTTTTTCCCACTTGAAAATCAATATCCCGAAGCACCGGTTTCTCGGAATCATAATAAAAAGAGACGTGCTCGTAGCTCACAAAAGAGACCTGTTCAGGAGGAAGGCAGAGGGCGTCGGGACGATTGACGATTTTCGGATGGGAGTCGAGCACTTCGAAGATGCGCTGGCCGGACGCGACCGATTGCTGAACCGTGCTATTGACCTTACTCAGTTTTTTAAGAGGCTCATAAAAAATAAAAAGAGAACCGACGAATGCGCCGAAGCGGTCTGCTGGCAAATTTTTCAGCGCAAACCAGACCGCCGCGGCCGTTCCCAACGCTCCCATCACTTCAATTAAAGGACGTTGGATGGTCGTGGCCTTGACGGATTTTTTGAAAAAATCAAAAACGCTGCGGTTGATTTCCTTGAAACGGTTGATTTCATGCTCTTCCCGATTGAAGGCCTTCACCACGTTGATACCGGAAAGCGTTTCACCCATCGCCGCGGTGATGTCCGCGGAGCGTTCCTGCATCCGCTTCGTCATCTTTCGGAGGTGCCGGCCCAGATAAATAATCGGAACCGTGGCGAGCGGAAAAACCACGACCGCATAGACTGCGTAAGGACCGCCCCAGAGAAAAACCATGGGAATATTGAAGAGGACCGTCATCGGCTGCTGCACAATGTCCACCACGACATCGGTAATGCCGCCCTGGATATTTCCGACGTCGTTTAAAATCCGGCTGATCATGTCGCCGGTGCGGCCGCGCGAATAAAAATCCATATCAAGCTTCACGAGGTGCGAGTACAGATCATCACGTATTTGACGGACGGCGCGGATGCCGATGCCGGCCATCTGATATTTGGAAAGATAGTCAAAGAGACTGTGAAAGAGAAAGACTCCCACGATGATGACCGGGATCCAAGCCGCGGAAAATTCGATCCGCGGAAGGAAGGCGGCGTGCGGAATGTTATCCACCACCACGCGTGTCCGGTTTTGAAGCCCGTTCAGCGTCACATAGACCGTAGCCGAGATGAGGGCGTTGGCCAGCGACACCCCAAGCATGCACAACGTCGCAATAAAAAGGCGACCCCGGTAAGGCCAAACATAGGAAAGAAGCCTGCGGTAGGTTCCCATGAGGAAGGGTTGAGTGTAACATAGGCCTCCTTCCCCGGCAACCAGTTAGCATTTGACTGTCAACGCAATTTAGAAATGTCCGCTTTTCTGCAAGATAGAAGTGTCCTATTTTGCGCTCTGGGGAAGCGGGTCTCATGCCGCCGCCAGTAGCTTCTTTGCTTGAGATTCTGGCAACGCCAACTTTCTCCAAGGATGGCTTTCGGCAGGTACAAAAGACACGGGCTTGGGTTGCCGTTTTTTAGGAGTCTGTTGAATTTGCTTTGGCGGCTCCTTGAGCTCCCGGTAGCTTAACGGTTTACCCTCATTCACGATGTAAATCTTGCCGTCGATTTGCCCCTGCACCATCACCTCTTTGAGACTCTTGTCAGGATTCAGGATCTGATAAAGTTGGGTCTTGTAGCGAATCGTCGCATCGTTGCGAACCACTCGCGTTTCCTGGATCGAGAGAATCTGCCTCAGCGCTTGATCCCAAAGCCCGGGCCGGTGAAGATCAGCTTGCTCCCGTGCCTGCACACGAAATCGCCGGTTGTATTTTGGTAAATAAGTTTCTAAAAATTGATTAGCCTCTTCTTTTGTCCTGATTCCAGCTAATCTCATCTCTTTAACCAACCGGTCTTGAAACGTTTTAAATAACCGCTCAATGCGTCCCTTGGCCTGCGCCGATTGCGCATGAATCACATCGACTCCTAACTCTTCCAAGGCCCTCTCAAACTGACTCGAACTTTTCGTCTTCCCTCTTAACTCGTCTTCAAGGCTTGGCTTCCCAGAGCTGTGATAGGCCTCTAAACGGTCAAGATAAATACTGTGCGGCAATCCGTAGCGTTTCGTGTAACGATAGAAACTATCCATCGCCGGGATCGTCCCTTCGTAATCGTAAAACCGTGCAAACACTTCATTGGTCGCATCATCAATATAACCCATTAATACCAGCCACGGTCCTCGACCTTCCAGCCAATCGTGATGGCTTCCGTCGACTTGCGTCATCTCTCCAAAACACGCCCGTCTTTCACGCCATTGGCGATGCTGACGGCCTTTCTTACTGACCTCCCACAAATTTTCTTCCAGCATCCACTGCCTCAACGTCTCCCGATTGATGTGCAAATGATTCAACTCTTCAAGCTTTTCCTGCGCCAATGTCGGCCCAAAGCCAGCGTACTTCGTGCGACACAACTCCAAGACTTTATGCTTAAACTTTTCCTCATGCTTCCGATTCGATTCCTGACCCCGCAGCCGATGAATAAGTCCCTGGGCTCCTTCTCGTTTGACTCGCCTCATCAGCCGCCTTACCTGCCTCGTCGATACCTCCAGCAGCTCTGCCGCCCTCCCTTGCTTAAGCTTCTTCTCCACCACCTCTTCAATCACCCTTAACCTCTTGAGATCTCTCACCGTCATCGCGATTGTCCTCTCTTCGGCCATCACACACCCCTTTCGGAGCGGTGAGCTTAGAGGACATTTCTATTTTGCCAAAACAGGACATTATCATTTTGCGGTTACAGTCGCTACAGTCGAACGGGGATTCCTTTTTGCCTGAGGTGAGTCTTTGCTTGGCTGAGGGAAAATTCTCCAAAATGAAAAATGGAGGCGGCAAGCACGGCATCGGCCTTGCCTTGCGTGAAAGCATCATAAAGATGATCCAAAGTGCCCGCCCCTCCCGAGGCAATGACGGGAACCCGGACTGCTTCACTGACTTTTCGAGTAAGTTCTAAATCGTAGCCTTTTTTTGTTCCCTCCCGATCCAT
>JAHFHF010000007.1 GCA_023247055.1 Candidatus Omnitrophota bacterium | reverse complement strand
CCGCTTTTCCGCCTAAACTTCATCGGGCATGTGCGTTTTTGTCATTGCCACAACACCCGTGTGTTGGGACTATAAACGACTCGAAACTTGAGGTTTCTCGTTATTGCGAACCCGCCGCTTTTTGGCGGGTGAAGCAATCTCAAAGCCTAAGCAAGTAAGTTGGTCGAGATTGCTTCGTCGCAAAAGGCGCTCCTCGCAATGACAAAAGAGTTAAGCTGATGTGTGTTCCAGCGGTTCTTTTATTTTTTTCTGCAGGTACGCCACGGCATTTTTCAATTGATCGCTATTGCCAATCAGCAGAATTACATCGCCAGGCATAAGCCGTGTTGAGGGCGCTGGGTTGGGGATCGAAGCCGTGTCGCGGTAAATGGATATGATACTGACGCCGGTTTCGCCGCGCAGCTTCAGGTCCTGAATCGTTTGATTGATGCCGCATTCTTTGTAAGGCAGCATGAAGTCCTGCGTTTCCACTTCCCACGGGTATTTGTCACTGATCAGCCGCACGAGTTCATCCTGCATCGTATGCCGCTGTTCCGCTTCCAGTGGTTTTTCCTGGTCAAAGACGCTCAACACCATTTGTTCGATACGTGCATGCACGCCGCGGGCCGCGTCCCACAACAGTAAGCCTGAAAGAATCAACAGGCCCGCAAGCGCGGCGGTCCAGGGCACGTCATTAAAAAAGACGGAACCGATGGCAATGAAAGACAGGCCTGTAAAAAGAATAATCAGAAAGCGCAGGGTCCGGCGCAGCACTTTTTCTGTTTCTTGAAACTGTGAGCTTTGTTTGCGCGCGGGAATGATATTGAGAAAAACTGAATACCAAATGGCATGGTCGATCGTATAAGCCGTGCCAATGAGGACTGGCAGCGCCAAAAAGGCTGCCCCGCCCCAATAAAGAAGGGGGGCCGTGGCTTGCAGATGCCCCCAATGGATCGCGGCGGCGATCACCGCTGCGCCGGCAGCTGCATAAAAGGCCAGACGCACAACGTCGCGGCGCAGCATGGAAATGACGCGTATTTTTTTGTCCGAATGCGAGCCGGCTTCACGCAGCTGTTCGAGCCATGTCGTATAAAAGTTCGAGAATGTGATCAGCGGCTGGGGTGTGATGCGCTTGGCCGCGTTGATAATGGCGCCGGAATGGTGCATGAGAAAGGGCGTTGTCAGGGTCGTGACTGCGGAAACTGCCACGGCAATCGGATAAAGAAAAGAACTGGTCACCTGCGTGGATTGGCCCAGGGAGGCAATGATGAATGAAAACTCGCCGATTTGCGCAAGGCCCAGCCCGACTTTAAATGAGAGCGAGGGCTCGTAGCCGGTAAGAAAAATAGCAAAGGACCGGCTAATGACTTTTCCGGCAATCGTCACCAGCGTGATGATCAAAATAACCGTTTTATATTCCCAAATCACCAAGGGGTTAATGAGCATGCCGACCGAAACAAAAAAAACCGCGATAAACATATCGCGAATGGGTTCCATGTGTTTAACCACAGCATGGCTTTGCGGCGTTTCAGCGATAATGGCGCCGATCAAGAAAGCGCCTAAGGCCACGGAAAACCCTAGTTGAGCGGCCAGCAGGGCGCTGCCAAAACACAACCCCAAAACGGCAATCAAAAGCATTTCGGAATTACCGGTGTGAGACAAGTACTTCAAAGTACGGGGGACAATCAAAAATCCTATAAAAACAAGGCCGATGACAAAGCCAAGCACTTTCAGAGCGGCCAGCAGCCCCTGCGTCCAGGTCAAATGGCCGGTGACGGCGATGCCGGACAGGAGGGCGATGATCACAATGGCAATCAGGTCCTCGACAATTAGAATGCCGAGACTGATCTGGGCGAACTTTTCTGTGACAATTTTGAGTTCAAGAAGAATTTTTGCAATGATGGTCGTGCTTGAAATCGACAAGATGGCGCCCAGGAAAATACTGTCCATGGGACTCCACCCAAAACTGCGGCCCAAAAGATAGCCAAGCCAAATCATGACGATGATTTCAAATGCGGCGGCAAAGAGCGACACGGCGCCGACGCGGAAAAGCTTTTTGAAGCTGAATTCCAGTCCCAGGGAAAAAAGCAAAAAGATAATGCCGAGTTCGGAAAGCGTATAAATACTCTCGAGATTTTTGATGAGAGGAAAAGGCGGCGTGTGCGGGCCGATGACCATCCCGGCGACGAGATAGCCTAAGACGAGCGGCAGCCGGAAATGGCGGCAGAACACCATCATGAGGGCGCTAACCATCATCACGATAGCAAGGTCTTGAATAAGAGTTATTTCTGAATACATCGGATCTCCTGCAATTCTGGCTCAAAATAGCACGATTTTCTAGATTTAGGCCAGCTTTAAATGATGGATGTATCTTGGGTTACAAGAATTTTAAAAAATAATTAGCCAGCGAGTTGACAAATGCAATTTTATAATTTAATCTATAGATTAACTAGTTTTATGTTGTTTGCTTAAGCACCGCGCATCGCAGGCCAGTAAAGCCTGCGTATGCGGCTAAATTATGATTACTAAAAAAGCCAAATACGCACTCAAAGCACTGCTGGAATTAGAAGCGGCTTATGCTGCAAAAAAACCGGTCTTAATTGCGGAGTTAGCTCAGCGCGGACGAATTCCAAAAAAATTTCTCGAATTGATTCTACTGGAACTGAAGAACAATGGCGTTTTAGAGAGCCGCAAAGGCAAGGGCGGGGGGTATATGCTGGCCAAACCTCCGGCGCAGATCATGCTGGGTTCCATTATGAGAATTATCGACGGTCCGCTGGCACCGCTGCCATGTTTGAGTCAGACGGCCTATCGCCGATGTGATGAATGCGTGGATGAGGCCACCTGCAGTATTCGCATGGTTTTGAAAGATCTCCATGATTACCAAGTGAAGCTTCTCGACAATACAAGCCTCGAATGCATGGCCGAAAAAAGTTGTCCCGTGATGACCTCGTACCAAATCTAAATTTTTTTGCTTGAATAGACTACTAAATCCATAGAGTTTAAACTTAAAAAACGGCAGATTGCTTCAGACGGCGGCTCTCCAATGCCGCCGCTGAATAGTCCCAGCGCGAAAACGTTGGGCCAGATTGCTTTTTAAAAGGGGACAGCAAAATCGAGGTTGCCGTTTTTATTTGTCATTGTGAGGCGGCGTCCAACTTAAAGCCGAAGCAATCTCGCGGTCATAGATGCTTCACCGTCAAACTTCAACGGGCTCGCAATGACAAAGGGCAGGGATTGGCCGTGACCAGCCGCTGCCCAACAAAGAAAAAATAAAAATAAATTTTAAGGCGAAGAAATTGTGAAACTCAAAACTTTAAGTTTAATTGTCGCGTTGGTCTTGACATTCGGCGAAAGCGGTCCGCAGGCCTTTGCCGCAGGCAAAGAAATTAAACTGCTCAACGTGTCCTATGATCCGACGCGCGAGCTTTATGAGGAAATCAATGCAGCTTTTGCAAAACAGTGGAAAGAAAAAACGGGGGACACGGTCGTGATCAGTCAATCGCACGGCGGTTCCGGAAAGCAGGGCCGCGCCATTATTGACGGTCTTGATGCGGATGTTGTGACATTGGCCTTGGCCTATGACACGGACCAGCTTTATAAAAAAGGCGGGTTGATTTCAAAAAACTGGCAGTTGCGTTTGCCGGATAATAGCGCGCCTTACACGTCTACCATTATTTTTGTGGTGCGCAAAGGCAATCCAAAAAATATTAAGGATTGGGATGATCTCGTGAAGCCCGGCGTTGCGATCATCACCCCAAATCCAAAAACATCCGGCGGCGCGCGCTGGAATTATCTTGCCGCTTGGGCTTTTGGCTTAAAAAAATTCAAGGGCGATGAAATGCAGACGCAAGAATTTTTAAAGCAGATCTATAAAAACGTCATCGTGCTGGATACCGGCGCACGCGGTTCGACGACCACTTTTGTTGAGCGCGGCATCGGCGATGTCTTTCTTTCGTGGGAGAATGAAGCGTTTTTAGCGGAAAAAGAAATTGGCAAAGGCACGATCGAAATCATCATGCCCTCGCTCAGCATTCTGGCTGAACCGCCCGTGGCGGTCGTTGATCAGGCTGCCAAAAAACATGGCACGGCCAAAGTTGCCAAGGCCTATCTCGAGTTTCTTTATTCCGAAGCAGGCCAGGACATTATCGGGAAAAATTTTTACCGGCCCCGTTCCGAAGCCGCGGCCCAAAAATACGCCGGTCAGTTCGCAAAGACAGAGCTGGTCACGATTGCAGATTTTGGCGGCTGGGACGCAGCCCAGAAGAAACATTTTTCCGACGGCGGCATCTTCGATGAAATTTATCTCACGTAATTTTTATCAGCGTGATTTCTATTTGTCATTGCGAGACAGCATTCAACTGATGTCGAAGCAATCTCAGAGTTTCGCTTCGAGATTGCTTCGGCCTCACAGTGGATATTGCCTCGCAATGACAAGATGTCCGTTTGGGTCTATCTATTGCAATCCATAATATTCTGAGAGATAATTCCGCGATGAAATTTCAGAAATTTAAACAGTACAGCGTTATTCCCGGATTCGGCCTTACTCTGGGATTTACCGTGGCCTATCTGAGCCTATTGGTCCTGATTCCGCTTTCGATGCTTTTTATCAAAGCGTCGGCGCTGACCTGGCCGGAGTTTTTTGAAATTTTTTCTTCACCCCGGACTCTGGCCGCATTCCGCTTAAGTCTGGGGGCGTCACTGACAGCCGCCGCGCTTAACGCGGTTTTCGGCCTGCTCGTGGCCTGGGTGCTGGTCCGGTATGAGTTTCCCGGAAAAAAAATCGTGGATGCTCTGGTTGACTTGCCGTTTGCGCTGCCGACGGCCGTGGCGGGCATTTGTTTGACAGCCATTTATTCCCAGAACGGGATCATCGGAAAATACTTGTACGCCTGGGGCATTCAGTCAGCTTATTCGCCGCTGGGCATTACGATCGCGCTGACCTTTATCGGTTTGCCGTTTGTGGTGCGTACCGTCGAGCCGGTGCTTCAGGATTTGGAAAAAGAACTTGAAGAAGCGGCGTATAGTCTGGGCGCAAACTCCTGGCAGACGTTCCGTAAAGTCATCTTTCCGGTGATTGTTCCGTCGCTTTTGACCGGAAGCGCGATGGCTTTTGCGCGCGCGCTGGGGGAGTACGGCTCGGTTGTTTTTATTGCAGGCAATAGGCCGCTTAAAACAGAAATCGTCCCGCTGCTGATCATGACGAAGCTGGAACAATATGAGTATGCCGGCGCCACAGCCATTGCGGCGGTCACGCTGGTGATTTCTTTCATTCTTCTTTTTGGCATCAATTTTCTACACGCCTGGACGCACAGGCACCAAACTATTTAGGGACAGGTCCTCCGAACTCTTTATTTTTGAACCGGTTACGGTGGACCTGTCCCTGCTTATTCTATGACGAACCCGACAACTTCTACAGCTAAGCTTTGTACAACCCGTCTTACGGAACCGGCCTGGGTCCGCCGGGTTTTTATTGTTATTGCGCTTGCCTTTCTGGCATTTTTTTTACTACTGCCGGTTTTGACCGTGCTGTTAAGCGGCCTGAATAAAGGATTCGGTTTTTATTTTAAGGTTATGGCGGAAAAAGACGCTTGGGCCGCGATCAAACTCACCCTGCTTGCGGCGGCTATCAGCGTTCCGCTCAATGTTCTTTTTGGGCTGGCGTCCGCATGGGCTATTACCAAGTTTGATTTCTGGGGTAAAAAAGCCCTGCTGACGCTGATTGACCTGCCGTTTACGGTATCGCCGGTGATTTCCGGCCTTATTTTTATTCTTCTGTTCGGCGCGCAGGGCGCTTTCGGTCCCTGGCTGCGGGAGCATGACCTTAAAATTATTTTTGCCGTGCCCGGTATCGTGCTGGCCACGCTCTTTGTGACTTTTCCCTTTGTGGCGCGGGAACTCATTCCGCTGATGCAGGCGCAAGGCACGGAGGAAGAAAACGCGGCTGTCGTTTTGGGCGCGAATGGCTGGCAGACTTTTTTTAAAGTGACGCTTCCCAACATCAAATGGGGATTACTCTATGGCGTGATCTTGTGCAATGCGCGGGCCATGGGGGAATTTGGCGCTGTCTCCGTGGTCTCAGGCCACATCCGTGGCCTGACCAATACGATTCCGCTGCACGTTGAAATTCTTTATAACGAATACCAGTTCACCGCGGCTTTTGCCGTTGCGTCGCTTCTCATGCTGTTGGCGCTTGCCACGCTTGCCGTGAAATCCTGGGTGGAGCGTCAGGCTAAAATAGCCGGAAGCGTCGAGTTCGCGCCGAAAGGACATTGAGATGAGCATTGATATTCAGAGCATCCGAAAAAAATTCGGGACATTCGAAGCGCTTGCCCGCGTGGATTTGAAAATTGGCAGCGGGGAATTGGTCGCGCTTCTTGGCCCTTCAGGTTCGGGCAAGACGACGCTGCTGCGCATTATTGCGGGATTAGAACTTGCCGATGAAGGCCAGATTCTTTTTCGCGGTGACGATATTTCAAAGCACAACGTCAAAGACCGCGGCGTGGGTTTTGTTTTCCAGCATTATGCGCTTTTCAGGCACATGACCGTTTATGAGAACATTGCTTTTGGGTTGAAGGTGCGGCCGCGTGCCGTGCGCCCATCCAAAGCCGCCATGGATAAAAAGGTCGCGGAGCTTTTAAGTCTTATCCGGCTTGAGGGCATTGCCGCGCGTTATCCGTCACAGCTTTCCGGCGGGCAGCGCCAGCGTGTGGCCTTGGCGCGCGCGCTGGCCATTGAACCCAGAATGCTGCTGCTGGATGAGCCTTTCGGCGCCCTGGACGCGAAAGTCCGCCGTGAGTTGCGCCAGTGGATCCGCGACCTGCATGACAAGCTGAATATGACCAGTATTTTTGTGACGCATGACCAGGAAGAGGCGCTTGAAATAGCGGACCGCGTGGTGGTGATGAATGCGGGCCGGATTGAACAAATCGGCACGCCCGAAGAAGTCTATCATTATCCGGCCAATCCGTTTGTGTATGACTTTTTGGGCAATGTGAATTTTTTTCACGGCCGTCTGGAAGGCGGCAAGCTTTATCTCGGTGACAGCAATGCCTCGGTCAGTTTGCATGGGGCCGCGCATACAGCCGGCAGCCCGGCTGCCAAAATTTACATCCGGCCGCACTTGCTGGATCTCGACCACGCCGCCAGCCCGAATGCTTTCAAGGCTAAAGTTAAATTTTTTAATGCCGCCGGTCCGTTTGTGCGCATCGAAGTTTTAAGTGAGTGGGGCGATACCGTGCGCGTTGAATTGACGCAGGAACGATTTCAGATTTTGAATTTACGAAAAGACGACGACGTCTATGTCACGTTCAAAGACGCCAAAGTTTTCCCCGCTTCTGATTACTCCATTTAATTTCTTTGTTATTCTGAGCAGATCAGTCAAAATAGAGCGGCGCTGTACAATAGGGCGTGAGCGCCGTCATTCCTTCAAAAGGAGCACGGCGTTGATCACGATGATGAAATAAGAATCTCAGGGGTTTGAGATCGTGTGACAAAGAGAATGGCAAAAGGAGGATTTGCATGAACAAATGGCTCTGCTTAATTCTAGGCGGTTCGGCTGGGACAGTCTGCCGCTATCTTTTGGCCGGATGGGTCTTTCACCGCACGGGCAGCACGGCTTTTCCTTACGGGACGCTTGCGGTCAATCTGATCGGGTGTTTTTTGATCAGTTTTTTGACCGTAGTCCTGGAAGTGAAACTGATGCTGGGTCCGGCCGTGCGCCTGCTTTTCATGGTTGGATTTTGCGGCGCCTTTACGACTTTCTCGGCGCTGATACTGGAATTTTACAATCTGATCCGCGATGGCCACACGTTGCGGGCTTTTGGGTATGCCCTGGCCAGTTTTGTGCTGGGTTTTTGGTTTTTCCGCGCCGGTCTTTGGCTTGGTGACCGCGTTTAAGCCGCCACATACCGGACACGTGTCCGCAGGGAGACGTTACGAAGCCGATTTATTACGCCAAACTCATCGCGTTCGCTTCCTGCTTGGGTCTCTAACCTCTCCCCCCGGACGGCGTCCTGTTGCGTTGACTTTTTGAGAGGGGCACAGTAAAGTGAGCGCAGCGTTTTAATTTTTCGATAGAGAATCCGGAAAGGGTTTGATGACACAGACGGAATGGATAGCCTGGGGTTTATTTAACGCATTTGTTATTTTAATGCTTTGGGTGGACCTGAAGTGGCTGCACAAAGAAAACCGTCCAATGCGCCTGAGCGAGGCATTGGGGTGGACCGCTTTCTGGGTCGGCCTGGCGATGGCCTTTTGTGCCGGAGTTTGGAAAGTTCAGGGCGCCAACCACGGCATGCAATTTTTGGCGGGCTACGTGCTGGAAGAATCGCTCAGCGTTGACAATCTTTTCGTTTTTTTGTTGGTTTTTTCTTACTTCAAAGTTCCCGCTCACGCCCAGCATAAGGTCCTTTTCTGGGGCATTTTGGGCGCGCTTGTTCTGCGCGCGATCTTTATCTTTGCGGGCGTGGCGCTCATCCACCGCTTCGAATGGATCACTTACCTTTTTGGGGCTTTTCTGATTTATACCGGGGCCAAGCTTTTTTTGGACGACGAAAAAGACGTGCATCCGGACCACAACCCGGTGGTTAAATTCTTCCGGCGGCTCATGCCCGTGACTTCCGGCTATGAAGGCGAGAGTTTTTTTGTAAAGCGGGATGCCCGCGTGTGGGCCACGCCGCTTTTTATCGTCCTGATCGTTATTGAAACAACGGACATTATTTTTGCCATCGACTCCATTCCTGCCGTATTATCCATTTCTTCCGATCCGTTTATTATTTATACTTCCAACATCTTTGCCATTCTAGGGCTGCGCTCGCTGTTCTTCGCGCTTAACAGCGTGATGCAGCTTTTTCACTACCTGCATTATGGCCTGGGCGCTATTTTGATTTTTGTGGGGGTTAAGATGGGCATCAGCCACTATGTCCATATCCCGATCGGGGTCTCTTTGAGTATTATTGGAAGCATCCTCATGTTTTCCGTGATTATTTCGATAATCATAGGCAAGCAGAAGCACGAAATCTGAGCCTTGGGGGAGACTGTCCCTGCGGCTTACCGCAGTTTAAGCCATTATTCATTTTCGGCGGCTTTCTAAGGAGCGGCCGGAACTATCAGAACGATATAAAGGAGGGTTATGCAGGCTATTTCTCAACTTTCTTCCGGTGAAGTGATGCTGTTGTGGGGCGTGCTTGGGGTCGCTGTTTTGGGCCTTTTGTATGCCGGCTTTTTAATGGGGCAGGTGCTGCGCGAAGACCGTGGAACGGCAAAAATGATCCAGATCAGCGATGCGATCCGCACGGGCTCGAACGCCTATCTGGGGCAGCAGTTAAAAACAATTTCTTTTCTGATTCTTATTCTGACCGGCGTGCTTTATTTTACGGCGGGCGACCACCACCTCGCGATCGGACGCGCTTGCGCCTTTCTGATGGGATCAATTTTTTCTGCGACGGTCGGTTTTGTCGGTATGAACCTGGCCGTGCGTGGCAACGTGCGCGTGGCCGCAGCGGCCAATCGCGGTAGTTTCAGCGAAGCTTTAAGGATTGGTTACCGCACAGGAACCATTACCGGCATGCTGACGGATGGATTGGGCCTTTTGGGCGGCACCATGATTTTTATGATCTACGGCGACAAAGCTTATGAAGTGCTTTTGGGTTTTGGTTTCGGCGGTACGCTGCTTGCGCTCTTCATGCGTGTGGGCGGCGGTATTTTTACCAAGGCCGCAGACGTAGGCGCGGACTTGGTCGGTAAAATCGAGAAAAACATTCCTGAAGACGATCCGCGCAATGCCGCAACCATCGCTGACAACGTCGGTGATAACGTCGGCGACTGCGCCGGTATGGCCGCGGATATTTTTGAATCCTACGAGGTCACGATTGTCTCGGCGATGATTCTCGGCTATGCATCCTACGGGCACAAAGGCGTCATTTTCCCGCTGCTCGTGCGCGCAGTCGGTGTCGTCAGTTCGATGATCGGTACTTATTGTGTCCGCACGAAAGAGGAAGTCCGCGATGCCATGAAAGCCATTAATGTGGGTTTCATCATTTCGGCGATCGTCTCGATCACGTCTTTTTTGATCATTGGCTACAATTACCTGCGGTTTGAGAAGTACTCAGCCCTTCCGGTGTGGGCCAATTTTGGCATCGCGGGACTGGACATGCGGCCGGTCTGGGCTACGATGATCGGCATTCTGCTGGCTCTGGTGATCTACCGTATTACTCAGCATTATACGGATACCAAATGCCGGCCGGTTCAGGACGTGGCTAAGGCCTGTACGACAGGTCATGCCACAAACATTATTGCCGGTTTTGCGTTGGGTCTCGAGAGCAGCGTCTGGGCGGTGATCGTGATTGCGTGTTCGATCGGCGCTTCGGCTTTTCTTTATCAGGGCGCTGATCCGACATTTGTTGCCTATGGCGTTGCCATGGCGGGCATCGGTCTTTTGACACTGACGGGAGACAATATTTCCATGGACGTCTTTGGGCCTGTTGCCGACAACGCTAACGGCATCGGTGAAATGGCGGGTCTGCCTAAAGAAGCCCGGCAAATCTTGTCGGATTTGGACGCCGTGGGCAATACGACCAAGGCCATTACCAAAGGCATTGCGATTGCTTCTGCGGTTGTGGCGGCGATCTCGCTGTTTAATGCATATATTACAGACATCAGCAGCATTACCCTTGAGACCTATGCGCAGATTGCGGCCTCGCTTTCCATTGCGAACCACAATGTTTTCATCGGCATGCTGATCGGCGGCGCAATTCCATTCCTTTTCAGTTCGCTGACGATCAAAGCGGTGGGCCGCGCGGCGTATCTCATTGTGCATGAAGTACGCCTTCAGCTTCAGGACAAACTGGTTTGGGAAGGCAAGAAGCTTCCGGATTATGCGCGTGTCGTTTCAATCTGCACGGAAGCAGCCCAGAAAGAATTGATCCGTCCGGGCCTCTTGGCCATTCTGACCCCGATCTTGATTGGTATTCTGCTCAAAAAAGAAGCCCTCGGCGGTTTTTTGGCGGGCATGATTGTGGGCGGCCAGCTTTTGGCAGTTTTTATGGCCAATGCCGGCGGCGCCTGGGACAATGCCAAGAAACTCATCGAAGACGGCCATCATGGCGGTAAAGGCTCTGAGGCGCATAAAGCTTCGGTGACCGGCGATACGGTTGGAGATCCGCTGAAGGATACGGCCGGCCCTGCGCTCAACCCGCTGATCAAGGTTATGAATATGGTGGCTTTGATCGCCATACCCGTCATCATCAAGTACGGCGATTCCCCGAAAATCTATTGGGGTGCTGTTGCCGCAACGGGCTTTTTGATTTTGCTGGTGATGCGCAACCCCAAGTCGAAGTACGAAGCGGAACTCGTTAAAAGCTGAAACGTGGATCGTAGATAGTGGATCGTTGTTCACGATCCACTATCTACGATATTATTCTCCCCATGAGCGCCTATTGGATCGTCCTGATTGCCGGCAGCTGTTTCCTGACCGCCTACCTGACTTACGGCCGTTTTTTAGGCCGTTTCATGAATTTATCTTCCGATTCCAAGACGCCGGCTTGTGAAATCAATGACGGCGTCGATTATGTCCCTACGCCAAAAGGTTTTCTTTTAGGGCAGCATTTTTCGGCCATTGCCGCGGCCGGTCCTATCGTCGGTCCGGTTCTGGCCGGTGTTTGGTTTGGCTGGGGCCCCGTGCTTTTGTGGGTGATTCTAGGGGCGATTTTTTTCGGGGCCGTGCACGATTTTTCGAGCATGGTGGGTTCCGTGCGCCATCGCGCAAAATCCGTGGTTGAAATGGTGCATATTTTCTTCGGCCGCCGCGGGTACCTTCTTTTTCTTTTCTTCGTCTGGATTTCGCTCATCTATGTCATCATTGCTTTTGCGGACCTGACGAGCAGTTCTTTCACGTCGCCGGAATTGGGCGGAGGCGTGGCAACGTCGTCCATGCTGTATTTGTTTTTAGGGCTCGCTATGGGCATTTGCCTGCGTTTTTTTAAAATGCCAGTGCTGTGGGCGACTTTGATTTTCCTGCCGCTGGTAGGTCTTGGAATCTGGTACGGACAATCGATTCCGTTTCATTTACCTGCCCTCGCCGGCCTGTCCGAGGGGCAGCTCTGGAATTACCTGCTCCTGTTTTATTGTTTCGCGGCTTCCGTCATACCCGTTTGGCTGCTGCTGCAGCCGCGCGGCTATCTGGGCGGATTTTTTCTTTACGCCGTGCTTGCTGCGGGACTTGCTGGATTATTTCTCGGTGGTGAAAAAATTATTTATCCGGCGTTCACCGGATGGACCAATCCTAAAGGCCTGCCGCTTTTTCCGCTGCTTTTTGTGACCGTGGCCTGCGGCGCATGTTCAGGATTTCACGGCATTGTGTGTTCGGGCACGACGTCGAAGCAAATCGCCAAAGAAACAGACTGCCGTGCGGTGGGATATGGCGGTATGCTGCTCGAAGGTCTTGTGGCGGTGCTGGCTCTTTCGACGGTCATGATCTTAGCCAAAGGGAGTCCTCTAACGGGCCTGGGGCCCGACCGCATTTATGCCGAGGGACTGAGTCAGTTTGTGCAGCATCTTGGTATTCCGCGCGACTTTGCGCGCTCTTTTGCGCTGCTCGCGTTTACGACGTTTATTTACGATACGCTGGATGTTGCCACGCGCCTGGCCCGCCATATTTTTCAGGAACTCACAGGGTGGAAAGGCCGCCGTGGCATTGTGCTGGCCACGCTGGCCAGCCTGCTGATTCCATTTTTGTGTGTCTCGTTGAAAGTGACGGATACGGCCGGCCAAGTGATTCCGGCCTGGAAAGTTTTTTGGACGCTTTTCGGCACGTCCAACCAGCTTTTAGCGGCGCTCACGCTGATGATGCTTTCGGTCTGGCTGGCCAAATCCGGAAAACCTTGGCTGATCAGCGCCATTCCCATGGGATTTATGATGATGATGACTCTTTGGTCTTTGGGCCTCATGGTTCAGCCCTTTATCGTGCAGCTTGTGCACGGGCGTGTGATTTTTGACGCTGTTTCTGTCACGGCCCTTTTACTTTGCGCGTTGGCGCTGCTTTTGATCCAAGAAGCCATGATCGCGGTACGCGGCGGCCGGGCCGTTTCGCGCGTATGAGCGTACTCCCGCCGTCTTCCAAGCTGACCGCTTGTCCCGTCCTTTACCAGGATGCCCAGATTTTGGCCGTGCACAAACCCGCCGGAGTTCTCTCGCATCCCAATACCCCGCGTGGTGTCCCCGGGCAGAACAGTGCTTTTGAAGGGCCCTATGATCTGTCGGAGCGGCGGTTTGAGACACCCGCCGGGCCTTTATGGCTGATCCACCGGCTGGATCAGGATGCCTCAGGTATTTTACTTGCCGCTAAGGATGCCGTAACGATGCAGAAATTACGCAAGATTTTCGAAGAGCACCAAATCGAGAAAGATTATGTGGTTTTATTCGCAGGCATTTTGCGGCCGTCCAAAGGCACATGGCGTGATGCGCTGGATGAGAAACGCGCTGAAGGCAAGGTGCGCGCTTTCGTGCTGCGGTCGGGAAAACCCAATGCCGAACTGCATTATGAAGCCAAGGAAACCTACGTGCATGCCGGCGAGCCTTTGACACTGGCCCAAGTCAGGCTGGTTAGCGGCCGCACGCACCAGATCCGCGTGCAGTCGTCTTACCGTGATCTGCCGGTCGCCGGCGATGAAATTTACGGCCGCTTTACGCTTAACCGCCGTTTGAAAAAAGAGGCCGGCCTGAAACGCCTTTTCCTGCACGCCTTCCGCCTGGCTTTCAAGCACCCCATCACCGGTAAAAATATCGAAATCACCGATCTCCTGCCCGACGATCTTGACAGCGTCCTGGCGCGCTTGAAACAGCGCTAAAAGAAAGTGATTAGTGACTGGTGATTAGTGATTGGTGGATGTGTCACTGCGTGACATTTAATGCCGCGTAGCGGCTCCTTTTATCAGCCACTAATCACCAGTCACCAATCACTCATCACCGCTCATCACGAGTTTCTTCTAGCGGTCGTGGCGCAGGATATCTTTTGCGATTTGCAGGCGGTCAGTGTAGGGCAGGGATTCGACGTTCTTGTGTTGATCCACAGCAGCGAGTCGGGGCAGCAGGCCATGGCGGTTGGCGAGTTGAATGCTCAAGCCGGGACGGGCATTGAGTTCGAGAATGAGCGGGCCAAGCTGGCGGTCGATGACAAAGTCGATGCCAAAATAGCCGAGTTTGAAAATCTCATGCGTTTTTGCCGCAGTTTCCAAGATGTAATTCCAAAAGGGAATCTGATGCCCGGCAATCGCAGCTTGCGTGTCCGGATGTTTTTCAACAAGTTGGTTTTTATGCACGCCGCCGAGTGTAATGCCTTTGAGCATATCGACACCCGCCCCCACCGCTCCCTGATGCAGATTCGCCTTGCCTTTGGATTGGATCGTGGGCAGGCGCAGCATCGACATGACCGGTATGCCGCGGTAGAGAATGACACGGATGTCCGGCACGCCTTTTTTAGTAAACGGCTGAAAGACCGGATGGCTCTGCACGAAATATTCGATAAAAGCATGGTCGTCGACGCCGGAGAGGGAATAAAGTCCTGCCAGAATATTTGAAACGTGGTATTCGATATCATCGGCCGTCAAAAGTTCGCCGCTTGTCGTTAGCCAGCCCTTGTCCGATTTATCGGCGATGACCAGAATGCCGCGGCCTTCAGCGCCGCGCGCGGGTTTGATAGCGAATTTTTTTAGATGTCTGATTTCGCGGATATAACGCAATTCAAATTCATAGCGGAATTCAAAATAGAGCACCGGCGTGGGCAGGCCATTTTCTTCAAGCAGCTGCTTGGTTTTGAGTTTGTCGTCGACCAGCGGATAAAATTTTCGGCGGTTGTAATTCAAGATGTAATCGGCATTCCTGCGGTTCATGCCGAGGATGCCGTTGTCGCGGAAAGGATGAAAAAAACTCATGGCTTCTTGGCGGTGTGGATTTTGTGTAAATCGCGGAAGCGCTGCAATTCGGTGATGCGGATGCCGGTATAGCGCCCGAGTAGAAGCAGCAGCGCAATATTGAGCAGGAGCAATTCCGGAAAAGCAAAAAGGTAAACCTTCAGGAATGAAAGTTCCATGGTGTAATACGTCAAGCAGGCTACAAAAACTGTGCCTAAAGACGATTTGAGGGCGGCCAAGGTGCCGTCTTCGATTTGGAGCACGGCGAAACGCTCGGTCATCCAGGTCATGATGATGATGGGAAAAACTGAGACATAGAGCATGCGCCTCTCGCCGAGTTGGACGCTGATCATCATAATGCTGATGAGAATAATGACGACCATGGTGACCAAGATTGCCAATTTGGGAATAATCAGGATTTTTAAAGAATCCAGCAGGCGGCGCACCATCAAGTTGAGGCTGAGTACTATGAACACAAAAAGTAAGCCGGGCCCAAGCGAGACTTCCTGAAAGGCAATGGCCAGCAGCACGGGGCCGAAGGTTCCGAACGTGGGGATGCCGATGATCAGGCGTGAAATAGCCACGAGCAGGGCGCCGATAGGGATCAGCAAGGTGGTCTTCGTCAGATTGTGAAAGTGCACCGGAATGACATAAAGCGACCAAGGCTGGTCCACCGGCGGCATGGTTTCATAACCCACGTTGAAGTAATAGTCGATTTTGGAAAGCCCCACGTGGCGCAGTAAAGCCACATCGCCCCAATAAAGTTCGAGATAGTGCTCAGGAATAAAAGCGAAATGGTTGTTGACCGTATCAAACGGGATCCACTTGCCGTCGATGTAATTTTCAACCCAGACATGGGTGATTTGCTTAACACCCGGCTCCAGAATCAACCCTCCGACTACGCGCGAGGGAATGCCCGCGGCCCGGCTTAAAGCCGCTAAGGCCCGCGCTTGACCGCCGCAAGCGGCTGTTAAAGATTTTAGGGTTTCAATAGCATCCTTGCTTTTCTTGGTGGTCTTATAATTGACCTGGCCGCGTACGAAATCAAAGAGCCTGTGCATGACGCGGTCCACATTTTTCTCGCGGCCAAGGGCCTTTTTCAAGTAGCGCCGGATGGTTTTGTTGTCCGATTGAATATAGGCTGACGGATCCAGCCAGACACGGAATTCGGGGGGCGCGTTGTCCCTTGGAAAAGGAGACAGGGTCAGATCCGGGGGAATGATAAAGGTCTGGCTTTTAAGCTGGGCCGAAAGCGTGTACTTGAGGTTCTTAGTGCCGTCGAGGATTTCGATCTGCCAGACGCCGATACGGTTTTTGGTGCGCTCGTTTTCGGTGATCGTAAACGACATGGCGTCGTTTTCAAAGTTTTCATTATAGACCGTCTGGCGTTCGGTATCTTTAGGCAGGGTCAGGCGAACTTTGGCGCGCTCGCCTTTGCCGGAGACATTCATGCCGATCTCGATGCGCCAAAGTTTGCGGTCAAATTCGGGCCGGATAGTCTGACCGCCGAAGGAAAGGCGCAGATAAAAACAGAGCCCTGCAGACAAAGCCAGAACGGCTGACAAGAGGTAAACTTTTTTATTCATGGGTAAAAATTATGATCGCGAGGCCGGGGCGGGTAAGCCTTGTCCCTTCGCAGTGTTAAGGCGTTCGAAATTCGTACGATACTATAGTCAGGGCTCTAAAAAATCAAGCCTCATACATGGACCTTAAACAACGTTCTAATGCTCTTAACCTAAAGGAGTTGCATTGTGACAACCGTCCTGCTGCTGACCTTGTCAAATGTTTTTATGACGATCGCCTGGTACGGCCATCTCCGCTTCCGTGAATCGGCGCTTTGGAAAGTCATTTTAATCAGCTGGCTGATTGCTTTTGCCGAATACTGTTTTCAGGTCCCTGCCAACCGCATCGGCTCTTACCACTTCACGACAGCCCAGCTTAAAGTCATGCAGGAAGTCATCACGCTCGCAGTTTTTTGCGTTTTTTCCGTGGTGTATTTAAAGGAGTCTCTGAAATGGAATTATTTCGTGGGATTTGCCTTGATGATCGGCGCTGTATTTTTTATTTTCAAAAAGTGGTAAGATTACTTCTTCGAAAACACGTATTTTCCGGATCAATTCCTAGGAATCACCATGCTTTACCCCAAACTTTTTACGACGCTTAAAACCTATACGCGGGCGCAATTTTTTGCGGACCTAAACGCCGGCATCATTGTCGGCATTGTGGCTTTGCCCCTGGCGATTGCTTTTGCCATAGCCTCCGGAGTTTCTCCTGACCGCGGCCTGGTCACGGCGATCATTGCCGGTTTGCTGGTGTCGCTTTTGGGAGGCAGCCGCGTGCAGATCGGGGGCCCGACCGGCGCTTTTATCGTCATTGTCTATGCCATTGTGCAGAAACATGGCTTGAACGGACTCTTGATCGCGACTTGGATGGGCGGTGCTATGATGATTTTAATGGGGGCCGCGCGTTTGGGAGGCGTGATCAAATTTATTCCCTACCCGGTGACGATCGGGTTTACAAGCGGAATCGCGCTGATTATTTTCTCCTCCCAAATGAAAGATTTGTTCGGGCTGTCGATCAAGCAGCTTCCCGCTGAGTTTTTCGGAAAATGGGAAGTTTATTTCCAGAATTTCCACACGTTTAATCCCTATGCCTTCGTGATCGGAATAGGGACGGTGGCCCTCATTCAGCTGTGGAAAAAAGTGGCGGTAAAAATTCCAGGGCCGCTGGTTGCGCTTGTGGCCGCGACGGCGGCGGTGCATTTTTTTCATCTGCCGGTGGAGACAATTGCCAGCCGCTTTGGCGAGATTCCGCATACCCTTCCGGCACCGGCCATGCCCCAGATTTCGCTCGCGCTGGTACGGGAGCTTTTCCCTTCAGCCGTTACCATTGCGCTTTTGGCCAGCATTGAGTCGCTGCTTTCCGCAGTCGTGGCCGACGGCATGATCGGCGGCCGGCACCGTTCCAATATGGAACTGGTGGCGCAGGGGGCTGCCAATATCGCCTCCGCGTTTTTTGGAGGCATGCCGGCCACAGGCGCGATTGCCCGCACGACCACGAATGTCCATAACGGCGGCCGCACGCCGGTGGCAGGCATTGTCCACGCCGTGACGTTGCTCTTAATCATGCTATTTTTTGGCAAGTGGGCCGGGCTCATCCCGCTTGCATGCCTTGCGGGAATTCTCCTGGTCGTCGCTTATCACATGAGCGAATGGCGTTCTTTTCTGATGGTTTTGCGCAGTCCCCGCAGCGATGTGATCGTACTTGTTTTGACTTTTGTCCTGACCGTGGTTATTGATCTGACAGTAGCCATTGAGGTCGGCATGGTGCTGGCCGCTTTTCTTTTTATGAAAGAAATGGCGCAGGTCGCTAATACGGAAATCATCAGCCAGGAATTGGCCGACCGGCCCGATGAGAGCGACGACCCCGGGGCGATCCAGAAAAAACAAGTGCCCAAAGGCGTTTTGGTTTATGAAGTCAACGGCCCTTTTTTCTTCGGAGCTTCCGCCAATTTTATCGAAGCCATGAAAACGGTCACCAAAGAAAAGCCCAAAGTGATTCTCGTGCGTATGCGCCGCGTTCCCATTATTGATGCCACGGGACTGCATGTGCTCAAGACAGAGTATAAAAATGCCCGTAAAAGCGGTGCGGCTTTTCTGCTCTCAGGTATCCAGCCGCATCTTTATGAATTGCTCGAAAACGCCGGGCTTGTGGATTTGATCGGAAAAGAAAATGTCCTGGGTGATATTGATGAGGCGCTGGTGCGCGCGAAGGCGTTGGCCGGATCTTAAAAAATTAACGAGAGACAAGAAAAAACCCCCGCGGCGTTCCGGCCGCGGGGGTTTTTTCTTTTTTAAAAAGGGTCGAGATTAGGAAAGATGCTTGGAGACGAGCTTCGTCATCTCAAACATATTGACCTGGGCTTTACCGCCAAAAAGAGGCTTCAGCTTGTCATCGCTATTGATATTGCGCTTGTTCTTCTGATCCTGCAGATTGTTCTTTTTGATGTATTCCCAGAGTTTTTTGACCACCTGACCGCGAGCTAAGGGACCTTTGCCGACAACAGCTTCGAGAGTAGGGGTAAGGGCGAGAGGTTTCAACAGGGCTGGGTTTGCTTTTCTAACCATGGATTTCTCCTTTAAGGCTATGGGTTTTGAAGGTAGTGCGAATTGGGGACATTATAGAGAGAAACGGAATTCACAACAACCCTGAATTTAAGAATACATTTTTTCACAAAATCGTAGGTTTTCAAGGGGAATGTGCCCAAAAATTGGAAGGGGGGAGGGGTGCCGGCCATTGACATCCTGGTGCGGACGTCAATCTAAGGGAGGCGCGGCACCCCTGAGGCAATTGATAAGAACGCTTTTTCTGTCAAGTTTGCAACCTCCGTGCCACAATAAAAACCACGCCCCAAAAGGGGCCCGGTCCCATGCAGTTTTTATCACTTTATGGTATATTTTCCGGCATGCCAACTCTCCCTGAGCCCTTTCTCGAGCGGCTGCAGAAAATCCTGCCTGCCGCATTTTTGGAAACGGCCCTGCAGTCTTTTCAGACCGCCCGGCCCGTCACCTTTCGCGTTAACCGGATTAAAGGGAGCATTCAAACTGTCTGCAAGGCGCTTCCGGCTCAGACCTTTGAACTGCGTCCAGTGCCCTGGTATGACCAGGCTTTCATCCTGACACGGGGAACATTACGGGAACTGCAGAATACCGCCGCCTACCGTGAAGGATTGATTTACGTGCAGGAACTGTCCAGCATGGTGCCCGTGCTATTGCTTGCACCCCAGGCAGGGGAGGCCGTTCTCGACTTGACTGCTGCGCCGGGCAGTAAAACCGGGCAAATAGCAGGCTGCATGCAGAACCAGGGGCGCATTGTGGCCAATGATGTCAGCCGTGCGCGGTTTTTCAAAATGAAAGCCAATCTCGAAGCCCTAGGCGTTCGGAATGTGGATTACTCGGTGGCCAAAGGAGAAAACCTAGGCCGCAAAAGGGCCGGCGAGTTTGACCGGGTGCTGTTGGATGCGCCCTGCGGCGGCGAGGGACGGTTTCATTTATCGGATCCGGAAAGTTTCGCAGGCTGGAAAACTGCCAAAATCAAAAGTCTAGTGCCGCGCCAAAAGATGCTTTTTTATTCGGCCTGGCAGGCTTTAAAGCCAGGCGGCACGTTGGTTTATTCAACCTGCACCTTTGCTCCGGAAGAAAACGAAGGCATTCTGGAATGGGCGCTTGAAAAATTCAGCGACCTTGAAATCCTGCCTGCGGAAGTGACTTTCGCGAACCGCATGGATGGCCTTGCCGCATGGGGCAAGAAAACCTTTCATCCCGCCGTCCAGAAATCCCTGCGTATTTTACCCGACGGTCTGATGGAAGGTTTCTTTGCAGCGAAGATTAAAAAAGTCGTGAGTCTTGAGTCGTGAGCCATGAGTTTAAGGCAGGAAAAAAATAGCCTGTCCCGAATGACGTTTTTTTAGGGTCATCCTGAGCGCAGCGAAGGATCTCAGATTGTTCGGAGATTCTTCGCGACATTTAAATTGTTCTCTGTCCGTTCAGAATGACAAAGTGAATAAAAAAGCCCTGACATCCAACAAAGGATATCAGGGCTTTTTGTACTTACTGCTTTTTACTCAAGACCCACGACTCATGACTCACGACTAACTACTCGAAGTCTTCCTCGCCGTGCGAATGACCTGCGCCAGCCTTTTCTTTCTTAGGCTTGTCGCTAATCGCACATTCCGTGGTGAGGAAGAGGCCGGCAATACTGGCGGCATTCTCGAGCGCGGAACGCACGACTTTTGTCGGGTCGATGACGCCGGCTTTCACCAGGTCTTCGTACTCCAGAGTCTGGGCATTGAAACCAAAACTGCCCTTGCCTTCGAGGACGGTTTTGACGACCACCGAACCATCTTCGCCGGCATTTTCTGAAATGCGGCGCAAGGGCTCCTGCAATGCCCGGCGCACGATATCTACGCCGGTTTGCTCATCGCCCTGAAGTTTCAGTTTATCGAGCGCGCTGAGCGAACGCAGCAGTGCGACCGAGCCGCCGGGGACAATGCCTTCAGCGACCGCAGCGCGGGTGGCATGCAAGGCGTCTTCCATGCGGGCTTTCTTTTCTTTCATTTCAATCTCGGTCGCGGCTCCGACTTTGATGACTGCAACGCCGCCCGAGAGTTTGGCCAGGCGCTCCTGCAGTTTTTCTTTGTCGTAGTCGGAATCGGATTTTTCAATCTGGGCCTTGATCAATTCACAACGGGCCTTGAGATCCTTCTGGCTGCCTGCGCCTTCAATGATCGTGGTGTTGTCCTTGTCGATCACGACGCGCGCGGCGCGGCCCAGAGAGGCCACTTCGATATTCTCAAGCTTGAGGCCGAGGTCTTCGGAAATGAACTGGCCTTTGGTGAGAATTGCGAGGTCTTCCATCAGGGCTTTGCGGCGGTCGCCGAAACCCGGAGCCTTGATTGCGGCCACATTGAGCACGCCGCGGATCTTATTGACCACCAAAGTCGCCAGCGCTTCGCCTTCAATGTCTTCGGCGATAATGACCAGCGGTTTGCCGAGTTGGGCCACTTTTTCAAGCACCGGCACGAGATCCTTGATGGACGTTACTTTCTTCTCGTAGAGAAGAATGAGCGCGTCTTTCATCACGACTTCCATGCGGTCGGAATCCGTAATGAAGTACGGCGAAATGTAACCGCGGTCAAACTCCATCCCTTCCACGAAATCAAGTTCCGTGCTGAGCGTGTTGGATTCTTCCACGGTGATGACGCCGTCTTTGCCGACTTTTTCAATGGAATCGGCCAGCAGTTTTCCGATCGTGACATCGCCGTTGGCTGAAATCGTGCCGATGGCTTGAATGTCTTCTTTGCCGCTGACGTTCTTGGAGAGTGTCTTCAGCTGTTCGATGACGGCCGTGACGGCTTTATCAATCCCGCGCTTGAGGCCCATGGGGTTCGCTCCGGCCGTGACGTTTTTCAGGCCTTCGCTGACAATGGCCTGAGCAAGCACCGTTGCGGTCGTTGTGCCGTCTCCGGCGGCATCTGAGGTTTTTTCTGCGACTTCGCGCACCATCTGGGCGCCCATGTTTTCATACGGGTCCTTGAGTTCGATTTCTTTGGCGACAGACACGCCGTCTTTGGTGATTGTCGGCGCGCCGAATTTACGGCCCAGCACGACATTGCGGCCGCGCGGTCCGAGCGTCACGCCCACCGTTTTGGCGAGAATGTCCACGCCGCGTTTAAGCTTGCGGCGGGCTTCTTCCGAGTAGGATAGTTGTTTTGCCATTTGAATTGCTCCTTTTGCGACTTACGTTAAATTTAAATTCTTTTTTTCATTTTGTCATTGCGACCTGCAGCAGCAGGGTCCGCTTCTTTATTAGCGGACGACGCGGCAATCTAAAAAACCAAGATTGCTTCGCCCTTCAAACTTTGATGGGCTCGCAATGACAAAGAAAAAAGGGTTACTCCTCGTAAACAGCGAGAACTTCGCTTTCTTTGATGATTTTGTGCTTCTTGCCGTCAATGACAAGCTCGTCTCCGGCATATTTGCCGAAAATCACTTTGTCGCCCTTTTTGACTTCAAGCGCCTGGACTTTGCCGGATTCGAGCGTCTTGCCCGCGCCGGTGGCAACGACTTTGCCTTCTGTTTTTTCTTCCTTGGCCGTGTCGGGAAGAATGATGCCGCCCTTGGTTTTTTCTTCAGCTTCAAGAACCTGAACAAGAATTTTGTCGCCCAATGGTTTTACTTTCATGATTTGAATCTCCCTTTTTGGTTTGTCATTCTGAACTGCCTGCGATTTGCGCAGGACCGCGAAGAATCTTTTTTTGCTCTGAGATTCTTCGCTGCGCTCAGAATGACGGAATTAAAAATTTAAATGTTTGAGTGATCTTAGAAACCGCCCATTCCTCCCATACCGCCCATGCCACCCATGCCGCCCATACCACCGCCGCCGGGCATGGCAGGCATTTTTTCTTCTTCGGGAAGGTCTGCGACAATGGCTTCGGTGGTCAGAAGCAGTGCGGCAACGCTGGCCGCATGCTGCAGCGCGCTGCGCGTCACTTTCTTGGGATCCACGACGCCCGCGGCGATCAAGTCTTCGAATTCGCCGGTGGCTGCGTTAAAACCGATGTTGCCTTTTTCAGACAAGACCCGGTTGACGATGACGGAGCCTTCGGCGCCGGCATTTTCAGCAATTTGGCGCAGAGGTTCTTGAAGCGCTCGTTTGATGATGTCCGCGCCGACTTTTTCATCGCCCTTGAGTTTGAGGCTGTCGAGTGCGGAGGCCGCGCGAAGCAGCGCTACGCCGCCTCCCGGGCAAATGCCTTCTTCGACGGCTGCGCGCGTGGCATGCAGAGCATCTTCTACGCGGGCTTTCTTTTCTTTCATTTCGGTTTCGGTGGCTGCGCCGACGTTAATCACGGCAACTCCGCCCGCGAGTTTCGCCAGACGTTCCTGCAGTTTTTCGCGGTCATAGTCCGAATCCGTATCGTCGATCTGCTTGCGCAGCTGGCCGATGCGGCCGTTGATATCCTGCTGTTTGCCGGCGCCTTCCACGATGGTGGTGTTTTCTTTGTCCACCGTGATGCGCTTGGCGCGGCCCAGGTCTTTCAAACTGAGATTTTCCAGCTTAATACCGAGGTCTTCGGTAATGGCGCGGCCGCCTGTGAGAATGGCAATGTCTTCAAGCATGGCCTTGCGGCGGTCGCCGAAGCCCGGTGCTTTGACGGCACAGACATTGATCGTGCCGCGGATTTTGTTGACAACCAGGGTCGCCAGGGCTTCACCCTCGACTTCTTCGGCGACGATCAGGAGCGGCTTGCCGGACTTGGCGACCGCTTCGAGCACCGGCAGAAGGTCTTTCATGGCCGAGATTTTCTTTTCGTGGATGAGAATAAACGCATCTTCAAGCGAGGCTTCCATGCGTTCGGCATCCGTCACAAAATACGGGGAGAGATAGCCCTGGTCAAACTGCATGCCTTCGGTCAGTTTGAGTTCGGTAGCCATGCTCTTGGATTCTTCGACGGTGATGACGCCGTCTTTGCCCACTTTTTCCATGGCTTCCGCGATTTGGTCGCCGATTTCCTTATCGGTATTGGCGGCAATCGTGGCAACCTGGGCAATTTCCTTTTTGTCTTTGATGTCTTTGGCAAGATCGCCGAGTTTGGCGACCACGGCTTCAACCGCAGCGTCAATTCCGCGCTTGAGAGCCATCGGATTGGCACCGGCAGTCACATTTTTCAGACCTTCGCGGTAGATGGCTTGGGCCAGAACCGTGGCCGTGGTCGTGCCGTCACCGGCGGCGTCCGAGGTCTTGGAAGCAACTTCCTTGACCATCTGGGCGCCCATGTTTTCATAAACATCTTCAAGTTCGATTTCTTTAGCCACCGTCACACCGTCTTTAGTGATGGTCGGGGAGCCAAATTTTTTCTCAATGACTACGTTGCGGCCTTTGGGACCGAGCGTGACCTTGACGGCATTGGCGAGTTTATCCACGCCCTGCTGGATCGCGCGCCGTGCTTCTTCGTTAAAAAGAATCTGTTTAGCCATGTTCTTCCTCCTGGTTGTGCGTTCAATTTAAAGATTAAAAGCGGATAAACCGTTCCAAAATTTTGCCTTGCCCCGAGGTATCAAAAGCAGACCTTAAATTGCGGCAGGTACAAAAATGCATACGTATCAGTGCAAGCGGTATGCCACTTAGCACTCATCGGATCAGAGTGCCAAAAGGGCTTTCATTCTAGCCAGAAGCCCTTATAAATCAAGGGGTTTTACGGAGGGAGGGTACGGGACAGAGTATTTCTGCGAAAGATCAGGCCGGCCTAAAATGGGCGCAAATGTAACATAATGGCGCGCTATCGATTTAAAACCAAGGTTGCTCTCATTATTCCTTCTCCGTTCGGAAGAAGGTTAGGATGAGGGGAGAACAGGTCTTCCCCTCACCCCAGCCCTCTCCCAAAGGGAGAGGGAGAAATCCAGTTGAAACTAGCTATTTATTTGTATGCTGAAGGGCGAGTAGTGCTAGGGAGCGGAGGGTGTGCTGAGGATCAATCAGGTCAAAGCCTGGGGCATAGGGCCGGATTTTGGAAGCAAAGCCCCCCGTGGCGATGGTTTTTAGTTTTTTCCCGTATCGCTGGCGCAGCTGCCGGATCAAATCAGTGGCCATTGCGCCATATCCCACTAAAATGCCATTTTTCATGCAATCTGATGTATTTCTACCCAAAAAACCACGTGTTTTATCGGGTATTTTAAGGCCAATAGGGAGTAAGGCTGTTTTATTCGCGAGAGCCTGAAAAGCGATTTGCGGCCCCGGAATGATGAAGCCGCCCTCAAAAACATTCTGCGCTGAAATGCAGTCAACCGTCAAAGCAGTTCCAAAATCAAAAACCGCACACGGCCCGCCGTAAAGAAAAATCGCGCCTGCGGCATTGATTTTACGGTCAATTCCTAACTTACTGTAATTATTATACTTATGACGTATTTTTACGGGAAAATTCTCGCCGGCCAAAAGGACCGTTTTGACGGCAGTTTTACGAAACTCATTTGTTAAAAAACGGGATATTTGTGGGACAACGGATGCTATGGCTATCAATGTATCAGAATCAATCAAACCCTTTTTGCTCAATTTGTAGATTAATTTTGGGATATCGTTATTCGGAATACTAAAATGAGCAGAAAGGCCGCTGCCATGCAAGGCTTGGAAGGTTAAAGCGGTATTTCCCACATCCATGAAGAGCCATTTTTCAGATTGTGCCGTCCGGATGGCCTGTTTAGCCATGAAATTTGGCCTCAGTCCCGTAAAGTCCGGCCAAATCCTTGGATAACTGCTCTAAGAGCGCAGCTAAAATTTCTTCGCGAGAATAGTCTGAGCCGGTCAGCATTTTCATGGAGACGCCTGTTGGGAAAATTTCATCGGCCGCGGCGTTGACATTCAGTCCGATGCCGATGACGGCGTTTTCAATGCGATCTTGAGTTTTGGAAGAGGATTCCACCAGGACGCCGCAGATTTTTTTCGTGCCGATCATAATGTCGTTGGGGCGTTTGAAAACCGAATCAATGCCGTATTTATTTTTTAAAACAACCGCGACGGAGCGGCAGGCGATTTGGGTCAGGAAAGGCGCCTTAGACGGACTGATCGGCGGCCGCAGCAGAATCGAAAAAAGCAGGTCCTTGCCCTTGGGCGACTGCCATTTTTGGCCGGGTTTGCCGCGCCCTTCGCTTTGATAATCGGTCCAAATGACCAGACCTTCCTCGGCCCCGTGGCTCGCTTGCTGGAGAATCATGGAACTTGTAGAGGCGAGTTCTGTGAAGTGTTCGATGTGGAATTTCATAGACACAGCAACGAGCAATGAGCAATGAGTAATGAGGGGAGAAACCCAGCCCGCACCAAAGAAACGTGTTCCGGTGATTTTATAATTCCAGTAGGTACTAGTAAAAATTGTGGCATGAATCTCTTCCAGTTTTATGCATACTCAGAGTTTGCTGCTTACTGACTCATTGCTCGCCACTCGTTGCTCATTGCTATTTTTATAAATAAATCCTCGGCAACTGCCCCAACAATCGCGTGACGACTTCGTAGGGAATGGTACCGGCCCAATCAGCGATGTCTTCGGCGCCAATACGGTCGCCCTGGTTTTCGCCAATCAGTGTGACTTCCTCATCGCGCGGCAAGGTGTCGTCGTTGAGGTGTACGGCCATGTAGTCCATGGAAATGCGGCCGGCCAGTTTATAGCGCTTGCCCTGAATTAAGACTTCAGCATCGCGCCAAGCGTTGAAAGGATATCCATGGCTGTAACCTACGGCTAAAACCGCGATACGCGTTGGTTTTTTGGCGGAGAATTGGCGGCCATAACCGGCGGTTGCTCCGGCTGTCAGGGTTTTAACCAGCATAATCCGGCTTTTCAGCGCCAGCACCGGTTGTACTTGTATTATGGATTTCAAGGTTGTGTCGGGATAAATTCCATAAAGCAAAAGACCCGGCCTCACCATGTTGAGCAGGGGATGACTGTGTCTCAGAATGCCGGCACTGTTCGCCGCATGGCGGTAACGGAACTTAATGCCTTTTTGCGCTAGCGCCTGAATGAGCAGCGCGAAGTCGGACAACTGTTGATCGGCAAAGCCGTCATCGAGCTCGGCGGTGGGAAAGTGAGTATACAACCCTTCGATTTCAAGCGCGGGCAAGAGGACAATTTTTTCAATGACCTTGACGGCTTCGCGGAACGGAATGCCGAAACGGCCCATGCCTGTATCGACTTTGATGTGCACAGGCGTTTTGCGGCCCAGCCCGGCTGAAACCACGGCGATCTCCTGCGCTTCTTCCAGGCTGGAAACGCTTAAAGTCACGCCGTCCAGCAAGGCGGCGCGGATTTCCGGTCCTGCCAGACGGCCGAAGACAAAGATAGCGGCCTCAATGTGATTTTCTTTCAGCGTCAGTAGTTCGCGCAGGGACGAAACACCCAAGTAACGGACGCGGCCTTGCAGGGCGCGGGCGCTTTCTAACAACCCATGCCCGTAGGCGTTGGCTTTGACGACGGCGAGAACATCTGTCTCTTTAGAACAATGCGCCCGCAGAGCGTCGAGATTAGAACCCATGCGGCCTAGACGAATTTCAAGCCAGGCAGCGTGAGGAATCTGGAGACCTGATTCAGCGGCCGGCGGACGCATATTTTTTCCTTTCCTCAGCCTCAGAAAGCCGGAAGTAACGCGGAACAAAATCCCGTGATGTTTCAAGCGGTTCAAGAGCCTCAGGTTTTTCCACGGTCCAGTGGATCAAGGTGGCCGCACGCGGATACCAGAATGATTCTTTGAGAAGCGTAAATTTTTTTCCCGAACCTGCCTGAAGCAGCGCCTCGGCGTAACGGCGCAGAGCATCGCCCGTGACGAAAGTGTTTTCGGGAAGCTGCGCGGCGGTTTCTTCGACGCTCAGCACCTTGACTTTAGCGCGTGGACGCCAGGTTCCGCGGCTGCGCTGATAGAGCCGGAAAAAAATGCGCTGACGGCCGGCATCCAGACAGACGGCCAAAAAAGACTTTTCCGGCAGATTGGCATTTTCGACAATCATATCCAGACTTGCAGCGCCGTGGCAGGGCCGGGAACTGCCGGCCAAAAAACCTTTCAGGGTGGCAAAGCCGACCCGCAGGCCGGTAAAAGAGCCGGGACCGCGGCCGATCAGAAAGCGGTCGATTTTATTAAGAGAAATTTTCTGTTTTTTAAGCAGCCGGTCGATCAGGGGCAGTAAATTCTCGGCATGCTGGAGAAACCCCGTCAATTTAGCTTCAGAAACTTCGCGCCGGCCGGTTTTTAAAGCCACGCTGAGCACAGAACTGGATGTATCGAATGCAAGGATATTCATAGGTGAGATGGCTATTTTATGCCGAACCGCCCAGATTGCAATGCCCATCTGGTGCCAGGCCCCTGCTGGCACCTGCGGAGGGTGCCAGGCACCAGGGAAGGCACCGGGGAAGGTTTCATCCAGGTTGAAATTCAACCCGGATGACTTTGTCTCTCCGTGAGTCGCTATGATTTTTTTAATTTGCAAGCGGCTGGGGCATCCGCCTATAATACGCCACTTATGAAATCCTTACTGCCTGATCAATGGGTGAGTTTTCTTTCTTCACGCCTCAAGTCCCAGATTTCCATCGAAAATGCTGAAAGGGCCCAAACCTGGGCTATGGCTTTGGTGGGGATGACCGCCTTGGGCCTGGCGCTTAAAGGGATTGCGGAACTGAGTGGTCTGCCGCCGATTTTTGCCGTAAAAGTTCAATTTGTCGCCCTTTTCCATGCCGTCATGATTTTTGGCTTTTACCTGCCGGCCTTTTTGCAAAAAGGGGAGAAGATCCAGGCGCGTTTGCTGGGTGTGCGCGATAAGACCAGTTTGACTTTGATCGGTTTGACGCTGAGTTTTTATGCATTAGTGATGTTCATGGTCAGCCAGCAAGCAGCGGCCCAGGCCGGTGAACTGAAAATCTCAGGTTATTTTGCGTTTATTGCCGCCGCCAATTTCGGGGTTTCGGTTTTTTATCTCGGGCTCTGCGTCTTTTTGGCGTTTGGATTTCTTTTTGTCCCCGCGCTTTTAATCAAAGCGGCGGACAAGACCGGCAAACTGCCGCATGTGCTTTTTTCAGTGCATGCCGCGCTCTTCTTCCTGACCGGTGCCGCTTACGGCGAAGTTGCGCCCATTGGCAGCCCGCGTTTTTTCGAGCATTTTCTGATTGCCGCGGAATTCTGGATCTTCATTCTGGCTTCCGTCTTTTTTATCGCGCGCCTGCTTGGCGAATCGCAAGTGCCGCCGTTGGCAACGCTTGAGTTTGAAGTGACGGCCGGTAAACTAGAGCGGCATGAGGATATTCTGGCACGCTTCCGCGATGTCTTGATCCGCCGCCGTCTTTCTTTCTGGATCAACCGGCTGTCGCATATGGTCGCGGCGCGCGCGCATGAGATTGCCGGTTATACGCATGAAGCGGTCAAATATGTGGATCGCGATAAACCCACGGAAATTGATCTTGTGCAGGTGGAGGGACGCTATAAAAAGGCCGATAGTTTACAGCGCAGTTTTGAACGTGAAGGCCAGCGCTTTCAACTTTGTTTGACCTTCTTTGATTTCAACGAAGCGGAGCGCGAACGTATCGAAAAACTGCGCGATCAGTTCTCGCGCGAATTGCGTAACACCAAACTTGAACTCGCCAGTGTCCGCAAGCGCCTTGACGATAAACTCGTCGCCATCAAAAACAGCCAGGTCACCTTGCTGGCCTCTGAGATTCCTCCCGCCAAGCCTGCCGAATTGCCTCTGTCGAACTAGTCTTGTAGGGGCAATTCGTGAATTGCCACTACAGCGCTCAAAACAGCAAAATTTCTTCCTTAGCAATTTCTAACATTTCTTAGCACTGCACCGCAACAGAAGGATTCTGCCATCATGCACTTTTAGCGTCTTTTGCGCTTTAGCTTATTGCCGTGTAAACTTCTGCAACATCCCCCCTGAGCGAAGAGAAAGGACACCCGTTTCGTGTTTAAAACGAACAGCCGTTTTTTGCGTGCTTTCTTTAAACTTATAGCATTGTTTTTAAGTGTGTGTCTCAGTGTGCCTGCCTCTGCGGGCGCAGCACCGGTTAAAATCGAAACGCCGTTTTCCATTCCGCCCCGCCTAGCCTCCGTTGAAACTTTTCAGCGCGGCCTTTCTGCCAAGACCGTCCTCTTCATCCAGGATGCCCACGACTCGCTCGAGGCCCAGGAAAACATTGCCGCTCTCATTACGCATTTGGTGGAAAACCACGGCGTGCGCACGGTTTTTGAAGAAGGCTATGAAGGGCCTGTGCCTACCGATAAACTTTTCGGAACGATTCAAGATGCCCAAGTCAAACGGCGTGTTTCGTATTTTCTGCTCGATAAGCTGAAAATCGGCGCGGCCGAATATGCGCACATCAACCGTCAAAAAGACTTCCATCTGATCGGCGCCGACAATATCCGAGAACATTTTGAAAGCGCGGCCTGGTACCGCCAAGCCGCATCCGTCCAGGCCATGATTGACGCTGAACTTCGCAGCGCCGAAAAAGAACTCAAGACCCTTGTGCCGCAGCTTTTGCCCAAACCCCTGCAGCAGTTCCTGCGCCTCAAACAAGATTTTGAAAACCAGCGTACCGACTTTGCGTTTTATGCGCGCGAGACCGCGCGTCTAGCCATTCCCGTCATGGGCGCGCCGGCTTTTGCCGTCAGCTACCCGGGGTTGGCCGGGGTTTTGCGCGCGCTCGACAGTAAACAGGCCGCGGCGATTGAAGAAGTTAAAAAGCACAATGCAAGCAGCCTGTGGCAAGAAATGGATCAGCTGGAAAAAGACCTTGCGGTTCATTTTTTGAAAACAGACGACAGCCGCAATCTTTTCAAGTTCTACAACGACCTGCAGATGCTCAAGCGCCTGAACAAGATCGAGATGACGGCCGAAGAATACGCGCACATTAAAACCACACTGGCCGGACTGCGAATGCAGGCCCTCGCGGAATTTGTGGCGCGCCATGGCCGCCGGACCGTGGTACTTTCTAGGCGCTGGGAAAAAAGTATCCGCAGCGCTTTTGAGTTTTATGAGACAGCCCTTAAACGGGACGACCAAGTGAAACTGGCTCTCGCGGATTTTTTAGAATCTGCGGATGAAAAAACAGCGGTGCTGGTCTACGGCGGTTTTCATGCCGGCCGTATCCGCGAAATGCTGAATGAAGCCGGAGTCAGTTACGCGGTCATTTCGCCGGTCATCTCGAGAATTGAGAAGAAACACAAAGACTATTACCGCCAGATCATGGCCGGCGGCATCAATCCGTTCGAGGCTGGAAAGCTGCCGCGTCTATCGCGCCCCATCAGTGTCGTAGAACTCCAACAGGCGGGCGATTTATCAATCGCGCATGAAATCAGGACTCTCGGTGAAGTCATGCAAACCTTGCCGCCGGGCATGACGCTTGTGCGCTCGGCGCGCGAAGCAGCCCTAAAACTTAAAGAACCGTCTGCGCGTTCGCGGGCCCTCGCCATGTCTGAAATGCGAATGGAGGCGAAAGGCAGTTTACCCCAGATCGAAACAGTGCAGGACATGCCGGGGCTGGAAGGTTTTACGGTCCGCATTCAAAGAACTCCGGTTTATGCGGCAGGGTCGTCTGAAAGTGAAAATAAATTTCTGTACACAGAAGTTTTGGCGGATGTTTTCGATAGGTCCGGCCATCAACTCAATCAAGACCGGAAAATCAGCGCGCGTGTTTATGATGAGGCCAAGCTGATCCGGATCACGGCGTTCTATCCGCGATTTCCGGATACAGCAGAGCCCATCCGTGGAAGAGGCCAGGCTTTACTGCGGCAAATCCTCAAGCCCTATCACAGCTATCACGTGCTGGCGATGGCGAGCGATGATTTGCAGAAAATGTTCAAACGCATGCCGGAGATGAGCCCTTTAACCCGGCTGGACGACAGAACTGTGCTGGATGAACTGATTGCGCGTGAACAAGTGAAGAGGCCGGAGCGCTATTGGAGCAGCTTTTGGGAATCTACGCGTCTTTACGGCCGCGTTCCTGAAAACGGGTTTGACGCGATCGTTATCGGGAAACCTGCTGTCAACAAATCCAGCGCAGCGGCGCATGAAGCCGCCGTTGTGACGGGCATGTCTTTGCGTTCTGAGATGCGCCGGACGCGGAGGTCCGGCACTTCTGTGAACTCGGCGGAGCCTCGATCCGAGATGCGCGGCCAGAATGCCAGTGAAGAAGCACTAAGTGCAAAGGCCAGAGAGCACCGGAAAAAAATAAGAGAGTTTTATGCCGGCACGGTGCTGGCCTGGGTGATGACTGCAGGTTTGGCCGGTGCAGCCATTGCAGGTCAACCCATTTTATGGCTTATGTCAGCCTTGTTTGGCGGGTTGGCGATTATGGGAACTGTTTATTTAATCCGGCTGCCCGCAAGCGAGCGTCAGGATCGAGAACTTGCGGATAAGCTGGGTATGATTCAACGTGTTTTGAACAATCGAAACAAGTTTGCAAAATTAAGTGAGCGTCTTCTGAAGATAGGCGGCGTTACGGGTGAGGAATGGGAAGCGCTGACCTACGAACAGCAGATTCAGAGAATCCGGAAAATAGTTCCCGCCGTTCAAAAATTCGACCGGGTTCTTTTAGACGACGAGCAGCGTTTGGAAGTAGCTGAAGATGAAGACGAGTTTGTGCATGATTATATCGCAGAAACGCATGAGCTTGCGGATTATGCGTATCTTTTTGAAGAGGACAATCCGGCGCTGGCTGATTATTTGCGGATGCGTGTCCGCCTGCTCGAAACTCTGCTGGAACGTTTGAATCCGCAGACGTCGTTGCAAAGAGAAGGCCCTTTTATCGGGACTCTCGATAGCGTGAGAGACTGGGTTTTTGAGAGGATCCAGGCCGATGATGCGCTCGAGCTGTACGAGCTGCCCAATGGATTTAACACGGGCGATAAGCTGAGAGTCATCAAAACCCATGATTGGCAGCCCGGCGGCTTGGAACGCACGCTTCCCGAAGCTTCTTTGCATTTATATCGCTCGATTCCGGCCGCGGCTTCGATCGTGCGCAGCGGTGGTAAAACCACAGCCTATGAGGTCCATGCTGAAGGATCGAATTACAAAAAAGCAGCAGAGACCGGAGACAGCCTTGTCTATCACGTTATACATGACTCGAGCAAAGGCCTTAAAACCATCGATTTGATTGCCTGGTACGGCCTTTACCAATTGCCCTGGAGGACTGTTTTTTACCGGGATCAGGAAAGCGTTGAAAAACGAGGGCCTGAAAAAAATGATATTGTTCTGATCTTTCGTGTGCCTAGCACACATTTGATCGAATCGGATTCGATAGACGAAAAGAAAACCTGGGCGCTTGATCCTTCGCTGGGCCTGGGTGCAAAACTGCCTGAAGAAGTCCGCAGTCATTATCAATCGCTCAAAGACATTCCCTGGCTTGAAATGAAACAGCAGGTTCTTTTCAAAGGCGACGACGCCGGCTTCTTGATGCATATTCCGCCCGAATGGCTGGATGTGGAAGCAACGCTCACGATCAATCAGGCGCGTCTTGGCCCGTGGAAATTCAAAACACTCAAATCTCTTCTTGGAAACGCGGAATCTTATCGCTCGGAAGTGAGGGGGGGGGAAATCGTAGACTTTTCGGGGAGTATTCCCTTGCAGAAGGGCGGCAATAAAAACGTTGGTGTCAACGACGACCCGCACGCTCAAACCGTTCTTGGCGGACCTGTTCACAGAGCCGCCGGATTTGACGGGAAGAAAGGGGTTTTGAGGCAAAACGCCGCCGCATTTTCAGAACCAGGGGTTCCCAGCGGGCGCGGCGCATTTCACGCTGTAGTTTCTGGACCAAACGGTATTTGGCTTCAAAATCCAGATTTTGAACAAGCTGTTCAATCAAAATCTCAGCTTGCTTGGGTAGTAGTGTTACGGCAACTTTTTGCATGGAATATTTCTCCCTTTTCGAAGACTAGCCTAAGAACCATGGCTGGTCAAGGCAGCCTCAAAGCACAGCTGCTTGAGACAAGAGCCAAGGGTGTTGAACCAAAGAATCGGGATGCTGTTGGGCGATCGGAGGTTCGGGGGCAGAATCCCGCAGTGTGGAAACTTGCAGATGGAGAACGTACATGGAATTTTCAGAGCCCGAAGTTTGTAAAACAAATGGCGCATGCGTTGAGTTTGAGCCAGATGCTTTATGCGGAACTTGCTAAGAAGACCGCACCTGAACGTATTATGGAAACTTTGAAATGGGAGCTTGATGAACGGGCGATTCCAGAACCTGAAAACTATGGGCCTTTTGCGAATTTTGAGATGTTTATCCGGCTTTACTCGTTTTTAATGTTTGGCCACAAGATGACACCTGAAGAATTTAAGAACCGCATTGCGCATTTGGATGATGGGATGTGGGATTCTCACCATGCGTACGACTTTTTGCTTACCCAGTATCCGCTTGCCAGTTATCTCATCCAAGCCGCAGAAAAAAAATCAGATGATAGCGCTATGACACTTCAACAACTCTGGCATGAAGCGACGGCTCCGAAAAAGCTTATTTTCACGCCGGCAAGTTTTGGACGCACTCCCCAAGCACTCGAAGATTTTTTTATGCGTTTGATTACTGTGACTGAAACATGGGATCAGATTGGGGGAGAGGCTCGGTCAGAATTGAGGCAAATTCAGCCGAGCAGGCTTAATGCTTTCGGCGATTTAAAAAATACCTCTCCAATGCAATCCATAGAGCGACCGTGGAAAATAGGAGAAAGATGGTTACAAGACCAAACATGGAGTTACCGTCCTTTGTTGTCTAGTTTGTCGGCTAAGATAATACCGAGAATAAACAACGCTATAACGACCATTATAAACGAGATTTTAAGTTGGTTTGTTGGAATTTTATTCCATACACCGCCGATCGCAGCAGCGACGGCCAAAATGAGACAGCTTGATTTGACGCACGCCAAGGACTTCCGGCAGTTCTCGCTTTTTTCTGATTCTGCTTTGGAATTTATCAATCGCACAGGTTCTGAAGTTTGGGATCATCAGGCAGAACGATTGAATGCGGCCTATGGTCAATACGTTTCTGATTTCATGACTTATCCTTTCAACGCGTTGGCGATAGAAGTATATGCCCGCTATCGCCAAACGAATGAAGTCGAGGCGTTAAAGACCACGGGCGTTTTTATTCGAGATCCGCGGCCGGGCATGAAACAAGAATGGCTGCCGGGTTCAGAGCCGGTTAATTTGGCCGGCGTGTATCTGGATGGTTTCAGCAGCTGGGCTAAAATCTGGGCGGAAAGATTTTGGCCTCATACGCGGCCGGAGGCGTTGAATTTTTATCAAAAATTTTCACAACTGTTCGATCTGCCCGCGCCTTGGAGCGGGATGTTTCCGGAATTGGTTCAAGATCCGATGACAGTACTTTCAGAACTGAATACGTCCAATAGCGGGGGCCGGCTTTGGGCGCTCGGAGCCGATGTTTTTTTTAAAGAAAACGACGACGAAACTTTACAGCAGGCAAGCCTGCGGGGCGCGGCGTGGTTTCTTGGCGGTTTGGATCATGAAATTGAAGGTGCTGGTCTTTTTCTCGAGGATATCCGGCGGGATGGCCAAGCACGGTTTCTGTCTGCGAAATTGGAGGTGCTGTCAAAAGAGTTTTTTGAAATCATTTTACATTCGGAGCTCTCGCGCCCTGAAATGATTTTATGGGGCGAGGGCGGCAGTGAGGTTATTCATCAAGCCCCCGCTCAAGTGGAGCACCGGCTTCGGGATTGGGATAATCTTTGGAGTTCATTTGGCCGGCAGTCTGAGGAAAGCAAAATTGAAATTTTGGAGCGGCTTTTTCAAGCGCGTCTGGAGTATCTCGAGCTTATCCGTACAACGGCTGAGCC
The DNA here is from genome assembly GCA_023247055.1 of Candidatus Omnitrophota bacterium. Lineage (GTDB taxonomy): Bacteria > Omnitrophota > Omnitrophia > Omnitrophales > Aquincolibacteriaceae > JAHFHB01. Next base: position 38,507 of record JAHFHF010000007.1, on the reverse strand, counting down.
TGTGATGCGGGCGGCTCTGATGCGTTACGGCCAAATTCTTCAAGCGCAGCGCTCAGAAATTCGTCGCATCCCCAGCTTAAGTGCCGTGGGGCGGATGGGGACGCTGCCGCTCACTCAAGCGGTGATTAATCGCCACAATCAATCCGACCATCGAGACGAAAACAACGAAGCCAATGGCAAAGACTTCAAAATTACTCATTTGCTCTCCTTATCCTCCGGGATGGTTACAAATCCGATAGCCCAGCTTAGAAATGCCAGCACTAGCCCGGTAATGACGACTCCCCAATCAAATCGGCCGCTGGCAATAGTACCGGCGGCAATTGCCGTCGCAAAATATTTTGATAAATCAATCAGCATTTTACCGGTTTCATACCGGCGTGTCTTGTCTTTCATCTCGAAGAGTCCCTATCTTCATGCGATCGCCCGTATTTTTATTTGGATAAAACATAATATCCGAGTATTTATTTTAAATCAATATTTATTTAATTTTAATTTAAAAAATAAAGTGTTCGATACTGCCCGAATCGTGAACCCCATGCGAAGCGAAATACGCCGAAGGCCAGCTTCGGATGATGCTCGGGCTAGGTCTGAGATGCGCTCTGTAGCGCCGGCGCTTGAAGGGCTTGAAGTGTGGAAAACATTGCGGCAAGTCCGAGGATTTTCGGACACGGCCAAACTTCGAGATAGCTTTTTTGATAATTTGGAAACAATGCTTTTGCTGCAAAAAAGGACAAATAAAGTCATACTCCAAAATCTGGCAGACTATGTCTCGCCGCATCTGGTAAAAACGCGAGGGCGCGGGCATGCGGGCATGATCACGCACTGGATCAAGCGACGGATCATTTCCAGGGAAAATGCCTTGTTGGCCTCTGAATTTTTACTGAAGAGTACTTATCCGCACGATTCAAGTCATAAGCTTTTGGCGCGGATGGCCGGCAATCCTGATTTAACGCCGGCACAGCTTGAAGTGTTTTTTCCTTATGAGGCGGGGAAAAAGAAAAAAACGGCATCGCCTAAAACGGCTAGCAAAGACCGCGCGCCGCCCCAAAGGGGAAATGCCTTACAAGGCGCCGCAAAGACTGCGGCAAATTCCGGGCTGAAGATTGCTTCGCCGCCCGCCAAAAAGCAGCGGGAGCCTCGCAATGACGAAGTCGTTCTTTCGGAAACACAGCGTCAGACTTTAATCAAAGTTCCCGGGAAATGGTTTATTCGCGGTCATCTGGATGATCGTGCGGGGACCCAGGCGCGGCGCAAACAGGTGCGTCAGTTTAAGAAACATTTTCTGCAAAATGCCGCTCGTGTGGCGGCAGCCAAATATCCCAGCCGAGGCAAATCGCCTGTTTCTTATAGACCCATCGTGGATGCTGTCGGCGTGAATGTCTGGACAGTCTTCTGGTGGTTTACAGGGAAGACAACCAAGACCCATAAAGTGCGGCCAACCATTTCGCGTGAGAATGCGCTCAAGCTGGCTGAATTTTTACTCAAGGAAGAATACGCCCGGGCGAGTGCGCAGGAACGGCTGGCCGTTTTATCCGGTGTGCCTGATCTGCAGCGATGGGAATTAGAAATCATTTTCAAGCCCGCCCCCAAGAGAAAAGCAAAAGGGGCCCGGCCCCTGCAGCGCTCTGAGATGCGCCAAAAAGTTGGAAGTTGGACGTTGGAAGTTGGAAGTAAAAAAGAAAATAGATTTCATCCCGAATTTTCCGACCGCTCGAATCTTCCAACCTCCAACTTCAAACTTCTAACTCCGAAATTTGCGCGCTCTGAGATGCGCCACCAAGAGGCCGCAGGGGCCGCAGACCCCTGGCTGACGGATCCGCAAAAAGTGGATTGGGCTAAGCGCAGTCCTTCACAGATCCGCTTTTTGGTACAGCTTTTACTTCAATCCGCCGGATTGACACTCGATCAGTGGATGCGGCTGGACCGCGCCGAGGCGGAGCGGATTTTCAGGCAAACGCCGCTCTTGCGGCTAAGCCAAGCGGCCAAGCCTTACGGGCTTGATACGCTTTATCGTTATTACGACGAACTGCGTCAGAAGCAGGGTTCTGCGGTTTCGACGCTCGAATTTTTACTCAGTAAAAACAAAATTGCCTACAAAGGCCAGGAAGAAGCCGCTCAGCGCCTCGATTTAGAGAAACATATCAATGCCGGCCAGCGGCAGTCTTTTAATCAAATCGCCGAAGAGATGGACATGGATTCCTGGATGCATCTTTTCAATACCGATCAGGGCCAGGCCGCGCTCTTTTATCTTTTTGCGAAACGGCACCCGGATTTTCCGGTGAAATCGCTGCTGGCCCTAATCAGCGAAAAGTTTCTCGATTACGAAAGCAATAATCACATCCAGCCCTTTAGCCACGAAACACTGATGGGCGAAAAAATGCAAAAGGCCCTTAGCCAATATTGGCATACTCCTGCCGCAGCTTCATTTTCAAGCGAAGTGCAGCAGGAGATCCGGGAAGTGATCAAACGCCAAATCATCACGCGCATTTACAATGCCCTGCTGGAGGCGGCGCTCAAGCTGCCCAAAGATCCTGAAAAAACCACAGCACAAAAGGCCCTTCAAATAGCGGCAGCCTGGTTTAAGACGGCTCCCCCCGGTGCGGCGGCAGAGTTACAGGCCATTTATCAGCAGATTAAAAATTATTATGCGGCGCTGCAGCAGAAAAATTATCAGCAGTATGTGCATTACACCAATGGCAACGGAAACGGCGGCCCGATCAGTCCGTCGGAATTGATGCTGCATCAGATCGCCGGAGTTTATTTCGCCAGGCATGAAAATGCGGGCCGTGTCATTCTGGCCGACGATATGGGCGTGGGTAAAACGATTCAGGCGCTGATCGCAGCGCAGGATGCGGGCGCCAAACAAGTTTTGATCATGGCGCCGAATCATCTTTTGGCCAATTGGCAGAATGAAATTACGAAGTGGCTCGGGCAAGATCAAAAAGTGGCTGTGATTGACGGACCCAGCAGCGGCCGCCTCGCAAAATTAAAACAGGTCCAAAACGAAGGTGTGCGTTTTATTCTCATGAGCTACCAGGCCCTGGGCGCGGCCAAGACCGGCGGAGCCTTGGTGGATGCCCTCAATACCTGGGCGCCGGATTTTATCATCGGCGATGAAATCCACTGGCTGCGCAATCCCGAGACCCAAAGATCCAAGCAGTTTATCCGGCTTAAAAAAGATAAGGCGGCGGCGATTTATCTTTCGGGCACGACGGTGGTCAATGGCGTGGGCGATTTGTTTGTGGCGTTGAATGCCGCAGACCCCGCCCGCTTTCCGGATTTTGACAGCTTTAGCGCGGAAGTGACCGAAGATCCGCTGCATCTGGCGCAGCTCAATATTGAACTCAATCAGAAATATTTTCTGCGCCGCACCATTACGCAAGTCATGGGATACCTTCCCAAAAAACACCCGCTTGAAATAATTCCTGTGACAATCGACCCAGCCCAGAAGGCTGTTTTGGAAGAAGAAGATCATCAATACGCGCTCGGCAATCAAAGGCAGATGGAGACGTTTGCGCATTTTGAAAAGCAGAAACAAATTCTGATTGATCTGGAGCTTTTGGCGGTCTCTGAAAAAGATCTCCGAACCGCCAAGACTAAAAAGTTTGAAGCACTGCTGCGAAAAGTCAAAACGTTGATCGATCTGCGTCTCCTCAAACCGTTGATGCCTGACGCGGACCGGACCCATGAAGAGTTGCTTGAGCGGGTCAGGGCCTCAATGGATGAGTCCTTGTTAGTATCCAAATCAGGCCGCGATGAACGTGAATATTATGAAAGTCTTGAGCTTTTGCGTGGGCCTGTGCTGGAACTGTTGCGCGCTTCGGAACCGGTGCGGCATGATTCGCCGGCCAAGTACCGCGCGGTAATTGAAAAAATAAAGGCCATTGCCGCTTCCGGAGAAAGGGCTGTGATTTTTAGCCGTTACCGCAAGGTGGTTCAGCGCCTGAAAGACATGCTGGCCAAAGAAATGGGGGCGGAGGCCGTCGCTTATCTGGACAGTAAGACGCATAAAGATCCCAAACTTCGCGAAGGAGTGATTGCCCGGTTTAACAAGGACCTCGATCAAAAAGTTTTTCTCAGCACGATTGATCTGAGCGGCGAAGGGCATACGCTCAAGGCCAACCATGTTTTACTGACGGACCTGCCCTACACCAATGCCAAGCTGGACCAGGCCATCGGCCGCGTCTACCGCATTGGCCAGGATAAAGAAGTGCGGGTGTATGCGTTTGTCGTGGCCGATACGGTCGATGATGACATTTTAGATATTTTAAAACACAAAGAATCGCTGTTTGATCAGATTATCCGCGGCAAACTCCGCATGGACCACATGCGCCGCAATATCAAACAGCTTGAGGATCGCGAAAAGCGCCGCGCCAAACGTAAAACCATTGCTCAGGAAGTGCGTCATTGGCTTGCGCAAGTTTACAGCCGGTTGTATGAAGGCAAAAATGACCAAGCCCAGGCTTTGTGGGACCAGGGCATGGCGCTTTACGCTTCCGCGATTAACGATGTGGCAGCAACACCCGCGACCGAAGCGCTTTATGGCCATCTTTTACATTTGCACGAAAAGGGGACGATCGATTTAAACCGGACTGCGCAGGGCGCGCCGGCGCCGCGCTGGGCCTTTTTAGCTTCCGGCCCTTCGGTGGATCTGCGTGTTTTGGCGCAGATGGAAGCGCTTTTCGCACGCCAAAAGATTCCCGTCCGCAATTTCAGCTACTTTGAAGTCGACAGTTCCGCTCAGGCCCGCGGTTTGGGCCGGGCCTGGCAGCTTGAGCAGCATTTTCCGCAACAGCCAGCCGGCCAAAGTGATTACGATTTGTATCAGGATGCGCTGCCGCAAAATCATTTTGACTTTGTTTCGTCCTCTGAAATTGCCAAACCGCCCGGAAGAATCCGAAACAAGCATGGCGTGAGCATGAAAAACTGGGCCTTGGTTCAGGCTGCCCAATCGGTGACGGAAGGCGGCTTGCTTTTGCTTTGGGACCATAACGGCGTTTTTACGGACAAGGCCAAGAAATTTCTCAGTGAAACATTTGATTTCGAAATTTTAAATGACAAAGTTTCGCTAGGGGAAATTCCCGAACTGGATGCTTTGACCCGGCAGATGGTAGAAAACGCGACTTTTCTTTTGGCGCGCAAGAAAAAGCATAAGGTCTTTTCGCTGCAAGATATGAAAAAACTTGATCCCGACGGGCTTGAAATCCAGCGGGATTTCCGGGCCACGAACCAGCTTGCGCGCCGGAAACCTGTGGCACCGGCTGCGGAAATGACCGGCCCGAGAGTTCGTGTTTCCGATGTTCTGAAGACCTGGTCGGAGACGAAAATTCCGTTGGCCGACAGAGTCTTGCGGCCAAAGCAAAAAACACCCGCGGATCAGGCTTTGCTCCGTCTCAAGAGAGAATTTTTGGCGCTATTGCGCCAAGAACCTTCGGATGAACTGATTCAGAGCCTGCATCAAAAAGCCCGCGAAATTTTAACCCGGCAGCCGGAAGACAAATATCTTACGCCTTTAATCCAGAAACTCGAATATTTCCAGACTCATCGCGAGCGCGATGTCGAAGCTGTTTTGCGCCAATTTCGCGAATATCTCGGCCAGGAAGCTGCTGAACCTGCCCAAGCCAAACACCGGGGCCGTCCTAAAACGAGGCCGTCTCAAAATGAGCCGGAGCAGAACGAAAACCTGGGCCGTCCGCTATCCGCCAAGCTGATCACGGATGGCAGCCTGCTTGAAAAATTCGCGGTCGCCGGCTTTCAATTCCGCATCAGCCCCGAGCCTCTTTTATCGGGGGTGAGCCTGAAAGGAAAAACCTTTTGGGTTGATCCGTATTTGCTGAAAAAAGCCCGTTCCACGCCAAAACAACAGGCTCTGCTGCAGCTTCTGGTTTCACTGCATGCGGATGCGCTTTATCCCAAGGAGCCCGCCGCCGCTTTGCTGGCCGGGCTGCGTTATTTTCGTGAAAAATTAGAGGCCCCTGAAATTTTAAGCGCCCTGGAAGCTTTGGACCCGGTCCAAACCAATCTGTTTTATCTTTTTATCGAAAGCGCCGCGCTGCCTTCTGCCGCGGCTATTTTGTCATTGCGAGGAGGCGCAGGGAACGAAGTCATATCAGCGTCCGAGATTGCTTCGACACCCGTCAAAAAGCGGCAGGTGTCTCGCAATGACGGCTTTTTTATGGCTTACCCGCATTTTTTAAATTTCCTCCTCAAGCACCGCAGCTCCGACAAATTACCGCCGGCTGTGCCCGAAACCGGCCAGGCGCCGCAACTTTTGAAAGCCGCGGCCAAACTGAGTCTGCAATTTATTCCAAGTCCGGCGGCGCAAGATAAATCACAGAACAAGAAATATGAAGCATTTATCCAAGAACTCCTGGTCATTTTTCTTAGAAACGATTTTGGTCTTCCTCCTGGGCCCAACAGCCTTACGCCTGAAGAAGATGCCGAAAAGTTGCGCGATGCCGTCCTAACACAATTTGACGAAGCCGTGGCTATGACTTCGGAACAATCAGCGTCGAGGGAGGCGGCGATTCAAAAAGTGGTTTTAGGAATCCACGAATTATTTGGTCTGGATGGAAAACTTTCGAAAGATAAACATCCAGATAAAAAAGACTGGATGGAAAACATTTTTCGCATTCTGTTTGCCGAGTCAGAACCGTCTTTGAAGGCCGGCCGCGATGTACGGGCGCGGCTTGTCGAAGAAAGTTATTATCAAGCCCTTGAAAAAGAAATTAAAACAAACTTGACTGCCAACGCAGGGATGGATGGCAAAGCCTGGGCCCATAAGCGAAACGATTTAGCTGAGAAACGCTGGATGTGGGATTACAAGACTTCCCGTATTGCCGGGCTTTTGGCCAAGCATGGAGTCCTTCAGGCGTTTGATGACAGTTCCAATCTCAAAGACGGGCTGATTTTGGATTTTCATAATTTTGTGGGCGACGGCAATGCCCGGGACCAACTCAATAGCTTTGATCCGTCTTTGAGAATTCAGATTACGCCGATAGAAAAGTCAAATTCGCTTGAAGTTGCGATTATGGCCAAAAAGCCCAAGGGCGCCGAGGTGAAGGTGGCTGTGCTGGGTACCGGGTACCGGCCGGATAATTTGATCGGCCAATGGCATTGGGACAGCGCCTTTGAAGCGGCCGGCAATCAACCGGAGGTCCGGCCGGCCGGCGAAGAACCCGAAGATGCCAAGACACGCGCCCAATTGGAAAAATTGCGCGTTGATCTTTTTAAAGTCAGCCAGATTTTAGGGCCGGATTACCGTTTTGAAGTGACGGGCACCGGCGGGGTTGGGCTGGTGACGCATTCGCATTTGAGTCAAATGCCCGATACGCCCGTTTTTATGGATCAACCTATGTTTGGGGATTTTGTCAGGGATACTTTTTTCGACCGGGCCATGGATCAAGAATTTTGGGCCGAGTCTGCCTGGGAGCGCGTGCACGCGCCGCTTTTGAAAATCTTGCAGGATTCGAAGTTTGCGGATACTTGGGAAGTTATTCAGAGGATTTATTTTGCCGTTACACCGCGGCTTGCCGCTCAATTTGTGGATGACCCCTCGAAAATAACTCGGAAAACACTCATGGCTGAGTTGGCGCGCGAAAAACAAATCGACGGTTTGGTGCGGATGACCGACAGCCGTCAGTTGACGGACCGGGCTGCGCGGGATCAACTGAGCCAGACGCGCCAGGCTGCGGGATGGGCCATGTATGGTCTTGGCAGGTACATTGAGGCGTCTTTATCTCGAGACGCACTTTTGCACGATTTTATCAAGGAGTGGAAAAAGACTCAAAAAGCACGGTTTGATTTCGAGTCTTTTGAAGTACGGATTGACGGCGGCAGCAGGAAAGCAGGCCGGCCGGAACCCTGGATTTATCAAGGGTTTCAACCCGCCCAAGTTAGCGTCGTATCAAAATACAGCCATCACAGGCAAGTGCTGGGGCGGCTCGGCACGGGCTATAACGCCGGTAATTTGCAAGGCCAGTGGTATCTGAATCCGCAATATGCAGCCGATGGGGTTCAGGATGTTGAGGGCGAGTATGAGGATTGGGACTTCATCATGATTAAGAATTTTCTCAAACGCCTGGGCCTTCTGCAGGAAGATGAAAACCCGCTGACTCTCGAAGAGGAAGCCGGTGCCTTGCCGCTTTTGAGCCGCCAGATGCGTGAAAAAATCCTGCCCTATGAAAATTTGCGCAAAGAAGCGCAGGCCGTTTTGCTTGAAACTCTGTCTAAGGAATTTAATTCGGCGTTAGCCCGCAAGCTGGCGTTTCTAATGCTGGCGGCGCTTACGCCGGGTTATTTTAAACATCTGATGGCTGGCCAAGCCATCCATGCGCGCAAACTCGCCGGTCATATGCTCAGAGAAAGCCGCATCCAGGCCATGATTCGCGACAGGCCGGCAGACAGCCGGCAGTCCTGGCCCGAGTGGCTGGCCGCCGGTTTTGATTTGGAGCAGATACCGCCCGAGGCCGAGCGTCTCGCCGCCATTCTTTCGCGCGAAAATACAAACTTCAGTCTGTCGTCTCCAGAAAAAATCCAATTACTGGACAGTTTTTTTAACTCACAAAAATGGCTGCCCAGCCTGTCAATCCCGCACGCTGTAAGCGGGAATGAAAACCATCTGGGCTTGCGCGTCGAAATCGTCGAAGCGCAACATCAAGGCCGGAATTTTAAAAATTCAGAACTGCTTGATCAGCCTGTTTCAACGCTAGATTTGAGTGTCCGCGCACGAAAAATGACGCACCATTTTGGCATTACGACGCTGGGTGAACTGACACAAAAATCTGCCGATGAGCTGCTTACCATTCGTGGGTTTGGCCTTATAAGTCTCGAGGAAGTTCGAAACAAATTGGCCGAACTGCGTTTGGCGCTGAAGAATGAATCGGCCGTCGAGGTGTTTCTGCGGAATTTGGATATGGATCTTTTGATCGGGCGATACCACCTCATAAGTTTGGGTTTTTCTGCCGCTAGAAGGAAACTCCGTATAAAGACCGCTTATGATCTGACGCAGATAAGCGCCGACACCTTGCTGCAAGAATCCGAGGTTGACCCAGCCACCGTAGCCAAACTCCGGAAGATGCTGGCACACTATGGCGCCGCTTTTAAAGGCGAAGAGCCGCCGCTGGCGCCTGGTGACCAGACACGCCAGGTCGTCATCCGCCTGCCCTCCGGCAGAATTCTTGCCCGGCTGGGCAATCAATTCTATCCCGGCAATTTGGAAGGCGAATGGTATGTGGATTATCGCGCGGCCGCTTTATTCCAGCCTGTGGCGGTGCACGTGAAAGGCAGGAACTGGAGTGATTTTCGGGCGCCTGTGCCGGAATTCGGCGCTGACGCCGTGCAAATTTCCGGAGCAGTACAAATTTCCGGAAATAAAAAAGAAATTATATTCGGGCGCGGGGTTTTTGAGACAGCGCGTTTCCCCAGCGGGCTTTTCATTGAAAATGGAGGCACGGATTATATGATTAGGCGTTTTACCAGCAATCCGCGTTTCATTTTTTTCTTTCATATGACAGCCGGCGAAAAATGGGAAGGTTTGCGGGCACCGCTGGCCGTTATGGATTTATGGACGCCCCAGCCGGTTATTCTCCAAAAGATACGTTTCGAAGCGCTATCGGACGGTCGTTTTCAGATCAGCCATCCGGACGGAATCGATGCGCTCGGAGGGCTTTATCATGCGGATTTCCGCTCCGCGAACAAAGCAGAGCCAGAGCCGCCGGCCTCTGCTTCTGTGATTCCGGGCCTTGGCATTACGGCGTTCCCCGCCGGTGTCTTTCGGCGCACGCGGCGGCTTGATTCCAAACGCACGGGCGGCAAGGCCGTCATTAAGCCGGCCATGTTTGAAAACGGCGGAGTCGTCATCATGGGGAATGGCGGAGGACCGGATGTTTTTTTTCAAAATCCGGACAAGCCTTCTGAAATTTATCTGCAGCCGATTACCAGCGCGCGCCGGTTTTACCAGGACCAGGTGTCCAGAACACCAAGAGTTTTTGATCTTTCAAAAAACAGCCGGGTGGCAGTCGAAACGCTCATCGGCACCAGAAATATTTTCAAAGTTAAAGACGGAACCCTCGAAATTACCGCAGAGACAATTCCGGGCGGCGGTTATATCGGGAGCCATTTTCCGCACCCCGTTTTCGTTTCCGAAGGTCAGTTTGTGCCGGAAACGACTGCGCGATCTGAAATGCGCAGCCCTGCCGCCGCGGAAACAGACGTGCCGATCAGCCCGCTGGTCTTGCGCTATGGCGCGCGGCAGTCCTATAAAACTAGGATGAAAAATACGCCGTGGTTTCAGCGCCTGCTGCGGCAAAAAACCGCAAAGCCGGACCCTTCTCTGAAAGCCGGACAATCGCGTCTCAATTTCAATGCGGATCGTTATGATGATTATGTGGCCCAATTAACGCCAAAAGAACTCTTGGAGTTTGAAACCGCCATGATGCGGCAAATTGCCAATACGCTGCGCGCCTATGAAGAATCCGGGGAATGGCGCAAGTATTACCGGGTCAATCTGCGGGGCCAGATCCGCCGTGATTTTGTGGATTCTAAGGAGCATTTGACCGGTCCGCAGGGATCGCTGGTGCAGATGAAATTTTATGATCCGGTGGTCTCGCGGCGCTTTTTTATCGATGGCATTGTCCGGCCGCATATTTTGGAACAAAATTTAACGACCGAAGCCTGGAGAGTGCCGTCTTTTGATCTGCCGGCGCAAAAAAACGCATTCACGGTCAAAGAACATGAGCGGATGCTGCGCTTGGGCCAGGACATGGCCGAGACGCTCATTAAAAAATACCTGCGCGGCGACGTGCATGTGCCGGACTTTGTCAAACATGGCTATGCCAACGCCATCCTGCCACACTCTTGGCAGCGCCGCTGGCTTCGAAGCAATACGCTGATGAGCACCGAAGCGGTCGAGAATTTAGCGTCCACGGTTGGGATACCTATTTTGTTTCTGATGTTTGCCGGTTTCTTGGCAGCCTTTCGTTATGTGCTCAATTTCGATAATTTCTTAAGCGTCATTCGACAATTCACGGTTTTTGAATTTTGGAAAGTACGCGTGGATCTTATAGACCTCGTTTTGTCTGTCATCATCGTCCGGGTAGTCTTGCGATTTTTTCTGGAACGGTTTCAGACCATGGCCGAACAGAACGAGCAAAAATACTATCGCCAGATTCTGGACAATTATATTTTGGGAATTACGGAGCGGGTGCGCAAGCAGGCGCTCCGGAACTTTGAAAATGATTTTAAATTTATCGAAGAAAAACTTTCCGCCGGCGACCATTTTGAAAAAACTATTTTGAAGGAGATCCGGGCGGTGCTTTTGGAAGCGGGCCGCGAAAAACAGCGTTACGTGCGTTTTGTCAAAGCGGGCCGCGTTTTACTGGAGGAGGGTTTGGCTGTCGATGAATCGGTGGTTTGGGGCGCGCTTTTAAGTGAAGCTTTAAGCCAGAACCCGGATATTGTTTACCAATACGTGGAACGCTGGCGTTTGCGCCGGCAGCGGGCCGAAAAGATCCGTAAGTGGCTGCCGCGGCTGAGGGGGAGTAAACAGCCGCCAAAGACGATTTGGCAGGTCTTGATCGACCTGATGCCCATGGCCGAAATTCAGCAGCATGACACTTACCGGGATGCTTATGCACAGCAGCAAGCGAACCGGCGCCTAAGCGCCGAAGCCAACGGAGATATTTCGCTGGGGGCATGGAGAGGCATGCTGCGGACCGAGCAGCTTAACGTCACTGGGCATGAAAGCGATGCGTATCATGATTATTTTGTCAGCCGGTTTGTGCGCAGGATTGCGGATGATCTGACGACGCCTGCCCAGCGCCGGAGAGTGATCCTTTCTTACTTTGGCGGTTCCGTGGTCGCGCGCCTCCGTTATATGCAAGACACGTTTCACGCAGGGCATGAAGTCAATCAGGCCTATGCCGACCGTATTTTTCGCATGGCCCAAATCTATTGGCCCCAGATGCTGCAAAAAATCGTCCAATGGGGGCACTTTGAAACGCTTTTTGGCGTGAGCCGTGAAGAAATTGAAATGCTGCGGACCGGCATTCGTGAAGCGGCTGACCACGCCCATCGAGACATGGACCGGCTGGAAGGGGCGCGTGTCCGGCGGCTCGCCAGAGAGATGTTTGTTCAATTAGAGGAACTTGCTGCTGAACCGGACCTGCCGCTGGATGAGTTGCAGGCCCGTTTGAGTATGATTTTGCCGCCGGCAGCGCGCGTGGAGTTGACTCCAAAATACTTCTATGCCAGCCGCAAAAAAATTCCGCAGGCTGACCGGGTTTTTAAAATGCTTTTTGATTACTTTGAACAGCACAGAGATATTGGCCAACAACGCATTCTGCGGATCCAGGATTTTAACCCAAAAAATCCCTTGATGGGAGAATCCAACATTGTGAATCTGCGGACGCCGGCTTCATTACGCGATAAACCGTATCAAGTTTTGACTCCCGCAGAACGCGAAACATTGTTTCGCGATTTTTTAGGCAGATTAAAAGTAAACCCCGGGCTTTTTCATATCGACCATCATTATGATTTTCCCGTGCTTGCCTCCATCAGCACTACGGTGCTTTTGATCGATTTTCTGCTTTACCTGCATGCGCATCATGAAACCGCCTTAATTCAGAAACTGCAGGAACGTTCTTTTGCGCTGATGGACCACGCCGATGCCGATATCCTGCTTTCGCATTTCGTGATGGAGCATGCCGGCGATGCGGCATTTCTCCGGACGCATCATTCGATTTTATCGAATGCTGCCCTTTTCAATGACTACCTAATGATGCCGCAGGACGCAGAGTCTCAGAACACCATGCTCATTTTTTACAATACCCTCTTAGCCATCGAAGAAAAAGTAGTTGCCGGTGAATGGGCCTATGAGGAGGGTATTCGTAAAGTCCGCTCCGCGCTGTTCTTTGGGTTGCAACTAGGAAAGACCTATTCCGCCGCCGGGCTTTATGAAGCCATCCAGAGGGGACGCCTGCAAGCGGATGATCCGGAAATGGCCGATTTATTTGCCCGGGGCGCGCAGCGTGATTTTACAAACCGCGAAGTAATTGCAAAAATGATTCAGCGCGGCGGTTTCGATGTGCCGGGACTGCCTCAAGGCACGGTGCGTAAAGCCGGACCCGTGCTTTTCTTTTATGTGCCTGATGACGAAGCCAAAGAAGTTTGGAGTTCCTCGGCCTATCAATATCTGAGCTCGGAACGGCCCGATTTGCTCAGGGGCATTTCAGCCATCGTGGTATCGACGCCCGTCAAGGCGGCTGCGCCGAGATCGGGGAGACCTGCGCGTTTATTCAAAATCCGTACGTTTATGGATGCTGACGGCCGCTTTTTAAATTTATCGGAGCCTTTCTGGCAAGATTTGAGGGCGCAGGGCTATGAGGAGGCCGGTGGACGCGGCATGGCCGGCAGCCTGAGTAAATCGCCTATCGAAAATCCGGATGTGCCCAAGGCCGTGCAGGATTATGCCGCCGCCGTAGAACGGTTGTTACAGGAGCAAGCGGCTATGCCAGCCATGCGTTCAGAAATGCGGGAAGGGCTAAAAAAGAAAAAAATTAATGCGGCTGTTTCCGTTTTCGCATTCGGTTCTGATCAATCAGATACCAGACAAAAGCTCCTAAAAAGGGCACCATCACGGCGATTAAAATTTCTGGATACATTTGGAATTAGTGAGACTGCTTTCGTTTTTTCATCTGGTGTTGATCAATCAGGTACCAGATATAAATACCGATGGCCATCACAGAAAGAAGAATGGGGATTTCCATATCAATTGGGTTCCTTTGTACCGGCAGGATATATCAGGATAGCTACGATAATCAACAAAAAAACTCCAATGGCGACGGCCATTCTCCAGGGTATTGGGAGCTCACTAAAAAGCTTTGTTGCCAATGCTCCGGTTGTCAAAATTTGGGCAAAGGTCATAAGGCTCTTGGCCGCAAAAGCCCATTTGGCTGAGAGATCAGAATTGTTTTCCATAGCGGCGCTCCATCAAGGTTTGATCAGTGGGCAGGATATCGTAGGAATGCTTATTAGTCAATATATTTATTATTTTTCACAAAATAAATGGATTATGCCAAGCCTCTCCGAAGTGCAGGCAGACGACTTCGGAACTGGACGTTCCGAAGTTCGCGTCAGCCATGCGGAGATCGAGACCTTTACGGTGGACGTCAACCGTGTTTTAGCGGGAATTAAATCGGATTTTCTGCCCTATCTCCATGAATTGACAGTTCTGACTACGCAAGATCCCCGTTGGCAGGAGATAATTGCCCCCTTGCAAGCTAGCAGCGGGAGGCATCTCAATCAGGAGTTGCGTGAAAAAGGTTTCCTGAATGCCACGTATCTGCGCAGTCCTCTTTATGAACGCATTGAGTCCTCTGCTGCAACAGGCTTCCGGGACGCTAAGTTTAAACATCTTTATTTTGTTGACGCGCGATATTCTCAGATACCCTGGAACGGCATTTTGCAGGATATGAAGTCGGTTTTGCATCGCAATATCGACAATGCTTGGCTGGAGGAATTTGAATCCTGGCGCCGGCTTGAGGCGCGCTATCCGCTGAAAGAGACGTCTCAAACAGAAACGCAGGACACAACGGCGATTTTGCTTAGGCGGGTCAACGAGACGCTGAAAGCTTTAAAACAAAACGATGGGCTCAAGCACGAGGTGCGTTTCGGGCCTCTCAACGATGCCGAGTTTACGGCCATGTGGCATGAAGAATACACTGACGCTGCGTCGGATGAGGCCCGAGAAACTATCGATAGGATCGCGCAGAAGAGTGTCGCCGGCTGGCGGAGCACGGGATTTTATCTGCATGAGATCGAGACGCGTGAAGATTCCAGAAAATATTTTTTTTACGTTAATTCCAATCCGAAGAAAATGGATTTAGCGCGCTTGCTGGAAACCATTCAAAATGCGGTTGAAGCCGAAGAACATCAGCAGCAAAATGCGGCCGGCGAGCCCGCCTCGGCCGGGCCGGATGCTCCAGTGCCTAAAATTTTCTGGCTTGTCCAGTTTCAGGCCTGGAAAGATTTGCAAAAAGAATACCCTTCGCTGAGCCGGCGCTGGCTCAAATGGAATCCTTATTTTATCAGCCTCCAAGCCCGGCTTTTTTCCGTTTTTTATGACAGCTATGCCCAGCGCGGTAATAAAGACCTTCTGAAGAGCGCGCTTCAAGATCTTGACCACCGTTATTTTTTGACTGCCCGTTATAAAATCGAATTGGCGCTTCAGGCTGTGCAGCAAAGTTTGAGCGTCAACACAAGCGCGTTTGGCCGGAAAAGGATACATCTTCTTGAGCGGGACAAAACCCAGAAGGCCTCTTTGGAAGCAGCCTTGAAAGACTTGGATAAAATTCAATCCGGCCGGGCTGGGTTTTGGGATTTTTTTGAGGAGTATTATCCCACAGGTCTTGTTCTGGCCATGATGGCGGCTTTGTTCGTTTATTTAATTGCGTTATGTCTGCAATTCCTTGACGCTAAGTATGCCATGATGGCGCAGGTTGCGGGATATGCGGCGCTGGCGGTTCTTGTGGGATACGCTTATTGGCTGAATCATCAGGATGATCAGGCTAGTCCGCAAATGCTCCGGCTGGATTTGCCCCCGGCTTTTGATGCCATGGAGCACATGCCTGTCTTGGCGAACCCGGAAGCCCAGTTTGACGAAATCCGCCGGACGGTCTTGCAGCTCGTTCAGGAAAAGCGCGAGAGCGAACTGCTGGATATGCTGGATAATGCCAACCGGAATCTTGACCGGATCAACCAAGCGCAAAAAACTTTTGAAAAACGGATGCTGCTTCCCACCCTAGGCATAACGGCCGCGGCCGTTTTTATCGCAGGCAAAGCCATGGTCAATTTCAGGCTCGCGAATATTGGGATTGCCTTGGGCGGTATGTTCATCGCCGTGGCGCTGCTTTACCCTTTGGCGCATTACTATCGTCACAAGCGTGTTGAGCACAGCCTGCCCAAGTCCTTCCTTCAGGAATTGCGCGCCCAGGCCAAAGGCCAGCTGATGGAGTTGGGCCGCGACGTACCTTTGGATTATCGTCACCAGCGCTCCGAAGTACGCACGGTTTCTCCCTCTTCGGCCTCTCCCGAACCGGAGAAGATCGATTTCGAAGGTGTATATAACAGGATTCTCTGGGCCTATCTTGAAGAGTTTCAAAAATCGGTCACAAAGTTTAAGAATTCAGGTTTAAATATGGCGACCGAATTTGAAGCGATGTTCGAAATGGGGCATTGGAATGCTGCTCTTGCGAAGAAGAAACCCACGATCAGCGCCGAATCCTTTGAAGCCAAGCGGGAGCTTCTAAGAGAAAGCTTTGGGGCGCGTTGGTGGTTCATGTTTCTGCTTAGCGTCGCACTATTGATTATAATGCCGTCGGGTATTGTTGAAACGGCTGGCATCCTACTTGCGCGAGCGGGACTGATTCCTGCACCACTGGGTTCTCATCTTTCGGGATTGCTGGGCCTTATTCCCGGCATCCTCTACGGCGTATTTAAAGCGAGAACTTTATTAAAAATACAACTTCGCATTGTGGATGCAGAAACCCGGCGTGGTCAGAGTGATCCTGCGCAGCGGTCCGAAGTGCGCGTTCTTCAGAGAGCGTTTTTTGAGGATGAAAGAGCGGCGGATGACGCGTGGAAAAAAGACTTTGAAAGGGAACGCCGTTTGAAAGGCCGTATTTTGCAAGCAGCGGCCGTGCGTGAGCAGGTCTCTATCCGTCCGTTGGCAGAGTACAGTGGCGGTACACCGGCCAAAGCGCAGGAACTCTTAGAACAGTATGGATTTCAAACTACGGCCGGTGCGGACGGTCCATATGAGTTTGCTTTAAGTACCACAGTCAAAGAAAGCCTTGCATCGCAAAATCCGCGTCTCTCCTCCGAAGAAGCCAAGAATACCCTGCTCGATATTCTCGCGGCTGCATCCGAATTGATTGTCCGCGAAAGACGCACGATGTCCGAAGAACTGCTGCCGGGACAGTATGCTGAAAAGGAAAAAAATCTTGCGTTTTGGAAGACGCTTTCTCAAGGGCTGGTAGCCATTTTTAAACCGTGGCATGACCATGGGCGAGATATGTCTTGGAATCAGCTGAGGAACACAGTCATGGAATTATGGGCGACGATTCAGGTGATCGAGACGATTGAAAAATCACCGCTGAATCAGTATCACGAACAGGCCTTCTTTTCGTCTGCGAGTGTGGCACGGCCTTTGTCCGATGCGGCTTTAACGGCCTCGCGTCAGGCGCTATTTTCAGCGGAGGATCTTAAAAAATTAAGCCAAATTAAAACAGATCTTGAGCGCCTCCATTTTCAAAGTGCCCAACTCTTGAATCGCTTTGAACGGTCTTGGGTTGTACGCGCCGAATTGCGCAGAACGCAGAAACATTCAAAATCTGCGAGTGCATCGCTTGCGGAGTTAAATCCCCGGTTGCCGGGCAGCCAGCGTGGCACACAACCCCAACAATTGACATTTTGGAACCAGCCCGTGCATGCCGCGAAGACAGCACTATTGAGTTTAGATGATCTGGCTGCGCTGTCGGATGAACAAATTCGTGAGGCTGTCATTGTGATGAAACAGCGCAGCGCGGTGCGCTTTGTGATTTTTAACGCACGCAGCAGCCACTCAAGCCTGCTGCGGTTTAAACGATTGTTTCGGGGTTTTACGAATGTAAGTTGGACGGCAAGCAGCGCTGAAGAAGCCTATCAAGCCTTAAGCCCAAGGTTGAAAGAAGGACGTGTGGTGGCCTTTACACGGGCTTCCAATTCGGATGAAAGCGGGTTTAGCAGGCCGGCCCAAAAAAATATCCGCATGTTTCGTTTGCTGCGTGAACGTGCCGGTACGTTGGCTGCGGCCTTGAGTTACGACCCGGATGCGCCGGGCATTCGCTGGGCCATCCGGCGTGAGAACGGCCTGTATGTGATTTCAGAATCACTCGCGCGTCTTGCCGCCGATTTCCTCAATCAGTTCGCGGTTGCGATCTCCGCTTAATCTTGAATGTCGTGTGCGGGTTTATGGCTGTTTTCTCCCCCACCTTAAGCCTGAAATCTTTATTCAGGCACAACGCTTCGCAGGCCAAGGAAGCCTGCGTAAGCGTTAGTCCTCCCCCGGAGAGCACGGGGGAGGAAATAGAACCAAAACCGTTTCTCCCGAAAAATAGGGGGGCCACTCTAGAATCTTTTTTATTTCTCCCTCCGTGCTTTCCGGGGGGAGATTAAGAGGGGGGACACACGACGTTAATCTTTAATATCGAGCGCGATTTTCTCTCTCCCTTACCGCTTATCTCTTGCCATTTAAAACTTGCAGGTGCTTTTCCACACACAGCGGCAGCGCTTGTAAATTATAGCCGCCCTCCAACAGGGCGAGAATCCGGCCGGAACAGTGTTTGTGGGCTGCTTCCATCATGCGCTCGGTCATCCAGCCGAAAAATTCTGTGCTGAGATTCATGCCGCCGAGCGGGTCCGCGCGGTGCGCATCAAAGCCCGCGGAAATTAAAATCGCGTCCGGTTTGTAAGATTCGATCGCGGGCAGGATATGCAGGTTGAAAGCTTGTTCGTATTCAAAATCGCCGGAGCCTGCGCGCAGGGGACAGTTGAGCGTAAACCCTTGGCCCCGGCCGGTGCCGGTTTCTGTGGAACGGCCCGTCCCGGGATAAAAAGGAAATTGGTGCGTGCTGATATAAAAAACGCTGGGATCGTTTTCAAAGGCATGCTGGGTGCCGTTGCCGTGGTGCACGTCCCAATCAAGAATGACGATTTTTTCAAGGCCGTGCTTTTGCTGAAGGTAGCGGGCGAGAATGGCCATGTTGTTTAACAGGCAGAATCCCATGGCCGTGTCGCGCTCTGCGTGATGGCCCGGCGGTCGCAGCAGCGCAAAGCCGTTTTGAATTTTTTTTGTCATCAGGCGGTCTGCTAATTCCAGAACGCTTCCCGCTGCCAGCAAGGCGGTTGAAAAGGATTTTTCATTGATGCCGACATCCGGCGTATCCAAAAGCGGGGCCCCGCTTTGGCAGGTTTCGGCCGCGCGTTTTAGATATTCTTTCGAATGAATTTGGCGCAGCCAGTTTTCTTCCGCAATGCGGGGGACTATGCGAGGCAAGGACGCAAACCAGGGTAGTTTTTCGAGATGATTCAGGACTGCCGATAGTCTTTCGGGGCACTCCGGATGTCCTTCACCGGCCCAATGATCGAGAAACCGCGGGTCATAAACAAGGCCTGTAGTCATGGAGATCATTGTACAACAATTGTACAGGGTGCCTGGCACCACCACCAGGTGCCAGCAGGGGCCTGGCACCTTTTTCTTTGCGGCTGTGACATTCGTCCAAATAAGGAGTATAATACCGTTTCCTATGAAAATTACCTTTCACCTTGATTGGGTCGGCAACGGCCAGGCCGGCGCCAAGAGTTTTAAGCATAAACCTGCTTACGAACTTTTTTCAGACTATACCGGGCGCATCCATCCATTTGCGCCTTGCGAGATCGCGCCTGCGCTTTCGCGCGAATTGCCGGCCAAAAAACGCCCGACCGTCTGGGCCTGTGACCGCGGCACCGGCAGCCGTATGCTTTCTTCCGAAGACTTGGCGCGGCGTTTGACCCAGATGGCCGATGGCGGCGTCAAACAGCTTGTGATTGTCATTGGCGGACCCAATGGGTTCACCGACAAAGACATGCTGGCGCTTGCGCCGGACCTGCGCTGGTGCTTCGGTCCACTGACTCTTCCGCACGAACTTGCTGCTGTCGTTGCCTCAGAACAAATCTACCGTGCCTGGACCATCGTCAAGCGCCTGCCTTATCACGAAGGGCATTAAGCCGTATGTCGTTCCATATTGAAAAAATCGCTGAATTGGCACGCCTGCATCTGAAGCCGGAAGAAAAAACCAAGTTGGAAAAAGACCTGGGTGCTATTCTTTCGTATGTCGAGCAACTCAAAGGCTTGGACACGACCGGCGTCGAAACCACCAGCCACGTACTCAATCTTGAAAATGTCTATCGCCCGGATGAAGTCGTTGTCAGTACCGTTCGCGACAAAGCCCTTAAACAAGCCCCTCAATCCGAAGCTTCGTTTTTTAAGGTCCCCAAGACCGTCGATAAAGAATCCTAACGCATGTCCGAGTATTTCTCCCTGACTTTAAAGGAAGCCCAAAAGGCGGCGCGCGAAGACAGCGCCGGCGTCCTGGCCTCTGTTCGTAACCGTGCGGCGGCGCTCAATCCTAAGATCAATGCGTTTGTGCGCTTTGATGCGGCCAAGGCAGTCAGTCAATCCGGCGCGCAAGGCCTGCTGCTGTCCGGCATTCCTATTGCGATCAAAGACAATATCTGCATCGACGGCTGGGAAACAACGTGTGCTTCTAAAATCCTTAAAGGGCATATTCCGCCGTATGACGCAGCAGCGGTTGAAAAAATTAAACAGGCCGGCGGCGTCATTTTTGCGCAAGCCAATATGGATGAGTTTGCTTTTGGGTCTTCTTCTGAGACTTCCGCGCATGGACCGGTGCGTAACCCGTGGGATTTGGAACGGGTTCCCGGCGGTTCCAGCGGCGGTTCGGCCGCGGCTGTGGCCGCAGACATGGCTTTTGCCGCATTGGGCAGCGACACGGGCGGTTCGATTCGTCAACCGGCGGCTTTTTGCGGCGTGGTGGGTTTGAAGCCAACTTACGGTCTGGTTTCACGTTACGGCCTGATTGCTTTCGGATCGAGTTTTGATCAGATCGGACCCATTACAAAAACCGTCGAAGATACGGCGCTGATGATGAACATTCTCGCCGGGCATGATGCACGCGATTCCACCTCAGCCAAAATGACGGTGCCGGATTACACAGGCGCTTTGCAAAAAGATATGCGCGGCCTTAAGATCGGTTTGCCTAAAGAATTTTTTATTGAAGGCCTTGATCCTGAAATTGAGAAAAGCGTACGCGATGCGGCTGAAATTTACCGCAAGCTTGGCGCTGAAATCCGCACCGTCTCGCTGCCGCATACGCCCCACTCGGTGGCGGTTTACTACATTGTGGCCGTCGCTGAAGCCAGTTCCAACCTGGGCCGCTATGATGGCGTACGTTACGGTGCCAGAATGCCGGGCAAAGACTTGAAAGAGCTTTATTTCAATACCCGCAGCGAAGGCTTTGGCGCCGAGGCCAAACGTCGCATTTTGCTCGGGACGTTTGTGTTGTCCGCAGGTTACTACGATGCCTATTACCGGCAGGGCCAGAAAGTGCGCACCCTGATCCGCGATGATTTTCAGAAAGCGTTTAAAGAAGTCGACCTTATTCTCGGGCCGACGACCCCGACCCCGGCCTTTAAAATCGGCGAGAAAACAGCCGATCCCATTGCGATGTACCTTTCAGACATCTTCACCATTCCGGCCAATTTAGCCGGTGTGCCCGCGCTGTCAGTGCCCTGCGGCTTTGCCGGCGGCAAACTGCCCATCGGCCTGCAGCTTATGGGCCGTCCTTTTGAAGAAACCACGCTGCTGCGTGCCGGCTATGCGTTGGAACAGGAATTGCAATTATTTAAACAAAAACCTATTTTGTCATGAGTCGTGAGGGATGAGTCTTGAGTGAAAAGATAAAAAGTTTTAGAGATTTGGTGATCTGGCAAAAAGGGATCGCGTTTGTTGAGGAGATTTATCAGGTTACAAAAGCGTTTCCGCGGGATGAACAATTCGGACTGATAGTTCAAATGCGTCGTGCTGCAGTTTCAGTTCCGTGCAATATTGCGGAAGGATTCCGCAGAAAGCATTTTAAAGAGTACCGTCAGTTTTTATCTATCGCTTTGGGATCATTGGGGGAAATTGAAACGCAGTTGGACGTCGCACGGCGGTTAGGCTATATCGCGCCTGCTTGCTATAACGAACTGCTATTCAAGAATGAAGAAATTTGCAAGATGACGCAGGCTCTTTTAAAAAAAATAAATATTGCTGCTAATTCAAAATTGATATCACAAAACTCGAAACTCGAGACTCACGACTCACAACTGAAGACTGATAATTAAACTCATGACTGACAACTCACGACTCACGACTAATTACGAGACGGTTATCGGTCTTGAAGTGCACGTGCAATTGGACACCAAGTCCAAATTGTTCTGCGCTTGCCCGACCACTTTTGGTTCCGAGCCCAACCGCAACACATGCCCCGTGTGTTTGGGGTGGCCGGGTTCGCTGCCTGTGCTCAACGAACAGGCCCTGAAGTTTGCTGTTAAAACGGGCCTTGCCCTGAATGCTGAAATTGCGGAGCGTTTGAAGTTTGACCGGAAAAATTATTTTTATCCCGATTTGCCCAAGGCGTATCAGATTTCCCAATTCGACATGCCAGTCAATAAAGGCGGGCATCTGTTGATTGACCTCAAACGTGCGGACGGCAGCCTGGAAGAAAAACGGATCGGCATTACGCGCGCGCATCTTGAAGAGGATGCGGGCAAGCTGGTACATGAGGGTGTCAAAGACGGCAGTTTGGTGGACTACAACCGCGGCGGCATTCCACTCCTCGAAATTGTTTCCGAGCCCGATCTGCGCTCACCCGAAGAAGCTTATGCGTATCTTTTAGCGCTGAAAGCCGTGCTGGAATACCTGGAAGTCAGCGATTGCAATATGGAAGAGGGCAGCTTGCGCTGCGATGCCAACGTGTCTATCCGTCCCAAGGGTGAAGCGAAATTCGGCACGCGCGTG
The DNA here is from genome assembly GCA_023247055.1 of Candidatus Omnitrophota bacterium. GTDB lineage: Bacteria > Omnitrophota > Omnitrophia > Omnitrophales > Aquincolibacteriaceae > JAHFHB01. The sequence continues at coordinate 15,850 of JAHFHF010000007.1, read as the reverse complement.
GAAATTAAAAACCTCAATTCTTTTAAGGCCGTGCAAAAAGCCATTCAATACGAGGTGGAACGCCATACGAAAGTCCTCGAAAGCGGCGAAAAAATTTCTCAGGAAACACGGCTCTGGAACGACGATAAAGGCCAGACGTTTCTGATGCGTTCTAAGGAAGAAGCCCATGATTACCGCTATTTTCCCGAACCGGATCTTGTGCCGTTTACGCTTTCACGCGAATCGGTGGAGAAAATCCGCGCGACCCTACCGGAACTGCCTGCAGACCGCGCCAAGCGTTTGATCCGCGATCACGGGCTGTCTCCTTATGACGCTTATACGCTTGTGCAGGATAGGAAACTGGCCAATTACTTTGAGGCCGCGATCAAAGAAAAAGCTGGCGCAAAGCTGACCAGCAATTGGATTCAATCGGAGCTGCTTGCTCTTTTGAACTCTAAAAAAATCTCCATTGAAAATTCTCCGGTCAAACCCGCAGATCTTGCCGGCCTAGTGCGTTTAATCGAAAACAACACCATCAGCGGTAAAATCGCTAAAGACGTCCTGCCTGAAATGTTTGAAACTGGCAAGTCCGCCGAGGCGATTGTCAAAGAAAAAGGCCTGGTGCAAGTGACGGACACAAAGCAGATCGAAGAAGCCGTGGACAAAGCCCTTGCCGCCAATCCCAAATCGGTTGAGGATTTTCGCGCCGGCAAACAGCAGGCGCTTGGATTCTTAGTCGGCCAAGTCATGAAAGAAACCAAGGGCAAGGCAAATCCCAAAATGGTTAATGAAATTCTTGAGAAAAAATTAAAAATTAGCACCTAGCACAAAGCACCGAGCACCGAAAAAATACGCGGCGTCATCGAGTCAATTATTGTTGTGACGTTTAAGTTTTTTTACAGCTCGGTGCCCGGTGCCCGGTGCTCGGTGCTTATTCATGCTCACTCTCGGTCTTGAAACTTCCTGCGATGAAACTTCGGCCGCCGTGGTCGAAAATGGTTTCAAAATCCGCTCTAACATCATTTCCTCCAGCTTGTTCAAACACCAGCCCTTCGGCGGCGTCGTGCCTGAGATTGCTTCGCGCCATTCGCTGGAACAGGTTGATTTTGTTTTTGAGCAGGCCCTCAAGCAAGCCGGAGTAAAGCCGGCGGACTTGGATTTAGTGGCCGTCACCGCAGGCCCGGGACTCATCGGCTCGCTGCTCGTCGGCGTCTGTTTCGGCAAAGCCTTGAGCTATCGCCTGAAGATTCCCTTGATGGGGGTCAATCACCTTGAAGCGCATCTCTCAGCCTGTTTCATGGTGCCTGAGAGCGGCGCTAAACGCGCGGCGGAATTTATCGGTCTGCTGGTTTCCGGCGGACATACGATGATTACGCATCACCGGCGAAAAAAAATCGAGGTGCTGGGCGAAACCGTCGATGATGCGGTGGGCGAAGCCTATGACAAGGTCGCCAAAATCCTCGGACTGGGTTTCCCCGGGGGGCCGGTGCTGGACCGCCTGGCCAAAGAGGGCAATCCAGACGCCGTTGCTTTCACCAAGCCCAAACAAAAAAACCGGTTTGGTTTCAGCTACAGCGGCATCAAGACCGCCGTGCTTTACCATGTGCAAAAAGCCAGAAGCCGCGCAGGCTGGAACGAACAAGATGAAGAACAATTACGCCGCGATGTGGCCGCAAGCTTCCAGCGTCACGCCATTAGCTGGCTTGTAGAAAAAACTATGGATGCCGTGCAGCTTAAAAAAGCGGGGCATGTCGCCGTCGGGGGAGGCGTCAGCGCCAATTCGCATTTGCGCGCGCGTATGGCGCAAGAAACCGCTGCAGCCGGGGTCAAACTTTGGCTTTCGCCCTTGCCGCTCTCAGGGGACAATGCGGCCATGATTGCCTGCCGCGGCTGGGAATGTTTTCAGAGCGGAAAAAAATCCAGCCTTAACCTTGCGGCCAATCCGAATCTCAAAATTAGTGCATAACGTCGGGCTAGTTTATCCCCCCCCACCTTAGTCCTCCCTCGGAAAGCACGGGGGAGGAAACAATAAAGTTGTCTTAATATTTTATTTCTCCCCCCGTGCTTTTCGGGGGGAGATTAAGAGGGGGGGGCGTGTCGCGTTAGTGGACTAAAAGAATCAGTGCAGCGCCCGCCGCAAATGAAATCAGCGGCAGGACGGGCGAGTGTTTACGCGCTTCATTGAGGAGTGCATGCAGGGCCAAAAAGATAAATCCTCCGCCTGTGTGGATGAGGATCAAATCGAGCGTGCTTGTCCAGCCAAAGCGCTGCAGTAAAAAAGTTCCCAGCGCCCAGCCTGCCAATGTGGAGGATTCCAGAAAAACCGCCAGAGCGGCTGCGCGCGGCGCGGCAAATCCAGCTTTGATCAAAAGGGCGCAGAGCGCAAAACCTTCCGGGAATTTATGGATCAGGATGGTGAGCGAGATTTGAGAACCGCCGCCATGGTGGTGGCCGAAGGCGACCGTCAGGCCGTCGAGCATACTGTGTAAGGTTAAGGCCCCAGCCAGGAGCAAGAGCGATGTGTCGCGGTGCTGCTCTTTTTCATGTTCTTCAAAGTGGCTGGCCGAGCAGGCGGGACAGATGTGTGAGACATAGCGGCTGATCAGGTAAAAAAGGGCATAGCCGGAAAAAAGCGTCAGGGCCGTGGCCCAAAGGCTGAAATGTTCCAGCGCATGCGGTGTAATATGGAAGGCGGCCGCGCCAAAGAGTGAGCCGGAGGCAAAGCTGATCAGGGCGCAAAGCTGGCGGTGCGTAAAGCGGAAACGCATGGCCAGCCCGGCGCCTGCCGCGGCGCTGAGAAAAGTCATGAAATTTTCGAGGCCGGTTTCAGTCATAAGTAGGGGACAGGCCCTCCACAAAGTCCGCCATTGAAGCGTCAGCGGATCCATCCGAAGCAGTCATGGCGAACGCGGCGGGTAAACATGCTGTCCCTTAGAGGCAAGTATAAAGGGCGCCATTGACACCCCACAAGCAAAAAGATAGAATCCCGAACCCTATGGCGACTCTCAAAATAGCTCTTCCCAAAGGCAGCCTGCAAGAAGCCACCTGCAACTTATTCAAGCGTGCCGGTTTCAACATTAACATCAGTTCGCGTTCTTATTTTCCGACCGTTGATGATAAAGAACTCGAAATCGTCCTTTTTCGGCCCCAGGAAATGCCGCGTTATATCGAAGATGGCGTCGTAGACTGCGGCCTGACCGGCCATGACTGGATTGTTGAGAACGACTCGGATGTCGTCGAACTTTGCGAGTTGAAATACTCGAAAGTCTCCAGCAATCCCGTGCGCTGGGTTCTGGCGGTCCACAACGATTCGCCATTTAAGAGTGTCAAAGACCTGAACGGCAAGAAAATCTCTACGGAACTGATGGAAGTCACGAAGCGCTACCTCAAGCAGCACAAAGTCACGGCGGAAGTCGAATTTTCCTGGGGCGCCACGGAAGTCAAACCGCCGAAGCTGGCGGATGCCATTGTCGAAGCGACCGAGACCGGCTCCAGTTTACGGGCGAATAATCTTCGTATCCTGGACACTCTGCTCACCTCGGTTCCAAAATTCATCGCAAATAAACAAAGCTATAAGGATGCATGGAAGAAAAGGAAAATGGACAATCTTGTCCTTCTGCTGGAAGGGGCTATCCGGGCCCAGGAAAAAGTTGGCCTGAAAATGAACGTGGCTGAAAAAGATCTGAAAAAAGTTTTGGCCATTCTCCCGGCGCTTAAAACCCCTACGATTTCCGGCCTTTCGCAAAAAGGCTGGTATGACATTGATACGGTCGTCGATGAAGCTGTCGTCCGTGAAATCATTCCGGCATTGAAAAAAGCCGGCGCATCCGGCATCGTGGAATATCCGCTTAATAAAGTCATACCTTAAAACAGTCGTGAGTCTTGAGGGATGGGTCTTGAGTAAAGCGTTGAAAGCGTGAGGCCTTATTTTTTTACGGTTTTACTCATCATTCACGATTAACAGTTCGGTGGGTTTTAAATTTTTTATTGTCTCACAACTCAAGACTAACGACTCACGACTAAGCATTTAAGGAGACCTTAATGCCCTGGGCACATAAGCAGCGCAAGAAAAAAATGAATAAGCACAAGCGCAAGAAGAAATTGCGCAAGCACCGGCACAAGAAGAAAGATTGGTCCTGATTGCCTACGGCGGCTTCCTTGGCCGCCGAGGCAAAGTCCCTGCGCATGACGCGGAGGGGCAAGAAGAAAGATTGGTCCTGATTGCCTACGGCGGCTTCCTTGGCCGCCGAGGCAAAGTCCCTGCGCATGACGCGGAGGGGCAAGAAGAAAGATTGGTCGTAAACCAGCGTCTAGTGCTGTGTGCGTTGTGTATTTCCTGTTTGTCGTTGCGAGGCAGCGACCACTCTAAGGCCGAAGCAATCTCGATCAGAAAGATGGCTTCGGCCTTACTGGTATCCTGTCTCGCAATGACAAACAGGAAAAATCCGTTGGCGTTAGTATTATGAATTCTCTCTCCCTTCGCAGTCCCGCCAAAGTTAATCTCGATTTGCGTATTCTTGGCCGGTACCCTGACGGCTATCACCGGCTTCTGACGCTTTTTCACCGTATTTCCGTCTGCGATTCGCTACGGCTCGTAGCGCGACGTGAGGCCCTTGTCATTCATTGCCGCCATCCGGCCGTGCCCTGCGATGAACGTAATATTATGGCCAAGGCTTACCGGCTATTGAAAAAATGCTTTCCTGAACTCCCGGGTGTGGACGTGTATTTAAAGAAGGTCATTCCGGTGGCGGCAGGATTGGGCGGGGGGTCCGGTAATGCCGCCGCCTTTCTGCTGGGCATGAAAAAATTGTTCCGGTTGAAGATCAACCGGAGTGAACTGATGAAACTCGGCGGCCGGTTGGGAGCCGACGTTCCTTTCTTTTTAACGGAGACAACCCAGGCTTTGGGTACCTGTCGAGGTGATAAAATTAAGTCTTTGCAATGCCATGCTAAAAAATGGTTTGTTTTGATCGTTTCTGATCGTGGATTAAGTACAAGCGACGTTTACCGGAAACTGTCCCGCCACCTTCCGGCCGTTTCCTTGACAAAGCTAGAACGCACTGTTAGAATCGCCACCCATTTTCTAGACTCTGGAATGCTCGTCGAAGCGGACAAAATTCTTAAAAATGATTTAGAAAAACCGGCTTTTCAGCTTCAGCCAGCCATCCAAAATACGGTCAGAAAAGCAGTGGATTTGGGGGTGCCGCTTGTGCGCATGTCGGGGAGCGGGCCCACAGTTTTTGCAGTATTTCCCAGCCTGAAAGAGGCCCGAGCCTTTGCCCGGCGGATCAAGCACGCATTAAAACAAAAAGTCATCGTCTGTCATTCTTATTGATCCGTGTGCATTGCCTCAACGCAGATGCGTTGAGACGATGACCGATTTAAAACCCGACGTTTTAAATCATTGCCCCATCGCCGATGCGCTGGGACTATAAGCAAATCAAAACGTGATGTTTTGCTTTATTGCCCCACTGCTGATGCATTGGGACTATAACCGATTTAAAACCCGACGTTTTAAATCATTGCCCGATGGTGAAATGGTATCACACTGCCCTTTGGAGGCAAGATTCCTGGTTCGAGCCCAGGTCGGGCAGATTTGCAATAGGTGCCATCGAGCTCCTGCTAAAAAGCGCGGCGGGCAAACAGGTTGGGCAGTTTTACGCCGCTATGTCCTTGACGGCACAGCTACGCAGGAATCGAAAGCTTCGATTATTTTAAATTAAGGATTTTATGATTTCAGAACGTTGTTCATTTTGCGGGCGCGATAAACGCAAGGAAGTGCGGAAGATTTTTTCCGGACCCGGCGTTTACATTTGCGACATCTGCATTCGCATTTGCAGTGATATTCTCGATAAAGATAATTTTCAAACGGCGCGGCCGCGTGACCTCGAAGGTCCGCCGCATGTACTCAAACCGCGCGAGATCAAAACTTATCTCGACCGCTATGTGGTCGGACAGGAACGCGCGAAGCGGCAGCTGGCCGTCAGTGTGCATAATCATTACAAACGGATTAATGCGCCCGCCAAAGACCAGGCGGTTGAACTCGAAAAAAGCAATGTGCTGCTCATCGGGCCCACGGGTTCTGGTAAAACGCTTTTTGCGCGCACACTGGCCAAACTTTTGGATGTTCCGTTTGCGATTGCCGATGCTACGTCCCTGACGGAGGCGGGCTATGTCGGTGAAGACGTTGAAAACGTCCTGCTGCGCCTGCTCCAGGTCGCGAATTTTGACGTCAAACGCGCTGAACTCGGCATTATTTACATCGATGAAATCGATAAAATTGCGCGCACGTCGCAGAACGTTTCGATTACGCGCGATGTCTCCGGCGAGGGCGTGCAGCAGGCCCTGCTGAAAATTCTGGAAGGGACGACGGCCAATGTGCCCCCGCAGGGCGGGCGCAAGCATCCGCAGCAGGAGTACATTCAGGTTAACACGCGCAACATTCTTTTTATCTGCGGCGGGACTTTTGCGAATCTGGAAAAAATTGTGGAGCGCCGCATTTCCAATAAATCCATGGGCTTCCGGCCTTTTGAGCCGCAGGCCGAAGATATACGCGCGGAACGCAATTTGCTTTCGCTGGTTGAAACCGAAGACCTGCTTGAGTTTGGGTTTATTCCTGAATTCATCGGCCGTTTTCCGATGGTGTCGACGCTGCAAGGCCTTTCCGAAGATGATCTTGTGCGCGTCCTGACCGAACCGCAGAACGCCTTGATTAAGCAATATCAGCGGCTCTTTGAAATGGAAGGTTCCGAATTGGAATTTATGCCCGACGCGCTGCGTGAAATTGCCGTGCGGGCCATGAAGAAAGGCACGGGGGCGCGGGCCTTGCGGGCGATTCTTGAGACCCTGATGCTCGACATCATGTACGAGATTCCCTCCGAAGCGGATGTGGCGCGCTGTGTGATTACGCGTGACGTCGTGGAAGGCAAAGGAGCGCCTATTTTCAAGCCGCGTGAGATGGTTAAAACGGCATGAAGAAGTTTTTCATGAAGGCGCAGACCAAAGAGACGATAGCGGCTTACGGCTTTCTGACGCCTAATTTACTCGGCTTTCTGCTGTTTACGTCACTGCCCGTGATGGCGTCTTTGGTTTTAAGTTTTTGCAAGTGGGACGCGCTTTCAGGCCCGCCGGTTTTTGTCGGCGTGGATAATTTCATCCAGCTTTTTCAAGACGAATTGTTTTGGAAGTATTCCTATAACACGGTTTTTATGATGCTCAGCATTCCGCTCAGCATGGCGGGGTCGCTGATTCTGGCGCTGGCGTTGAACCAGAAATTAAAAGGCATTGTGGTTTTTCGCACGCTTTATTTTCTGCCGACGATCTGCTCCGGCGTGGCCATCTACATGCTGTGGAAGCTGATCTATAATCCGGACTTCGGCGTTTTGAATATGATGATCGCCAAGGCCGGGGAGATGGTGGGGCTGACGCTGAAGGGGCCTTACTGGCTGCACGATGAGGCCTGGTCCAAGCCGGCGTTGATCATCATGGGCGTTTGGCAGACCGTGGGCGGTTACAACATGGTGCTTTATCTGGCGGCACTACAGGGTGTGCCGCGTGATTTTTATGATGCGGCCGAAGTCGACGGCGCCAACAGCTGGCATAAATTTTGGGCCGTGACCTGGCCGCAGATTTCACCGACGACTTTTTTTATCGCCATCATGAGTGTCATCGGCGGTTTTCAAGCGGGTTTTGACCCGGCGTACGTGATGACCGGCGGCGGTCCCAACGGCTCGACCACGACTTTGATTTATTACCTTTATAACAGCGCCTTCAGCTGGAACCAGATGGGTTACGCGGCCGCGATCGCTTGGGTGCTCTTTGTCATTGTTTTTATGTTCACGATTTTGCAGTGGCGTTTTTACGGCCGCACGGTTCACTACTAAACATGAACGCTGAACAACTCAAGCGCAGACACCGCCAGCGGCAGTTCGTCAAAAAGACCGGCGCGTATATTTTTTTAACGATCGGCGCCGTGACGATGGTCGGCCCGTTTCTTTGGATGGTTTCCACGTCGCTTAAAAATCCGGGCGATGTGTTCTCTTATTCCAAGGTCTGGTGGTCCGAATGGATTCCCACGAAGTTTGTCTGGCAGAACTACGTGCAGGCCTGGCATGTGGTGCCCTTTGCAAAATTTTATCTAAATTCGATTTTTGTTTCGTTTGCGATTACGCTGGGGCAAGTGGCGACAAGCGCCATGGCCGCCTACTCCTTTGCGCGCCTGCGTTTTCCGGGCCGCGACCGTTTGTTCTTTGCTTATTTGGCGACCATGATGGTGCCGGGCGCCGTGACCATGATTCCGGTTTTTATTTTGCTCGAAAAGCTGGGCTGGGTGGACACCTTCAAGGCCATGATTCTGCCGTCGATGTTTACGGCTTACGGCACGTTCATGCTGCGGCAATTTTTCATGACCTTGCCGCGCGATCTGGAAGATGCGGCCAAAATCGACGGCTGTTCTTACACCGGTATTTTTTGGCGGATTATTCTGCCGCTTTCCAAACCGGCGCTGGCGACTCTGACGACGTTTACTTTCATGGGCTCCTGGATGAGTTTCATGTGGCCGTTGATCGTGATGAATACGCATGAGAAATTTACGCTGCCGATCGGTTTGGCTTATTTTCAAAGCCTGCACGGCACGGACTGGACGCTGTTGATGGCCGGATCGCTGATGATGATTCTGCCGATCCTGCTTGTCTTTATGTTTAACCAGCGCTTTTTTGTGGAAGGAATCAAGCTTTCGGGAATCAAGGGATAATGGACGCTGTTTTGCTGGCGGCCGGCAAGGGAACGCGGATGCGTTCCGGTCTTGTCAAAGTTTTGCATCCCATTCTGGGTCTTCCGGTACTCGGGCATACGCTGAAAACGTTGGCGGATCTTGGCGTCAAAAGGCCGCGGGTCGTGGTGGGCAATCAAGCGGATCAAGTGCGGTCGTTTTTAAAACAGGCCAGCAAGCTTTTTGGACAATCGAGTATTCCGGTTCTGCAGGCGCAGCAAAAAGGCACGGGGCATGCGGTGCGGATGACGGTGCCGTCCTTGCGCAAAAGCCGCGGCGACGTCCTGATCTGGCCGGGAGATATGCCGCTGCTTAAAACCGAAACGCTTAAGCGGTTTATGGCCGAACACCGTCAGACCGGCAGCAGCGTCAGCGTCTTATCGTGTGTTGTTCCTGACCCGCATGGCTATGGACGCATCTTACGGGCAGGCGGGCGTTTCATCGGCATCCGTGAAGAACTGGATGCTTCGGAAGCTGAACGGCGGATTCAAGAAGTGAATACTGGGGTTTACCTGTTTAAGGCGCCGGCCCTTTTCCGGGCCTTGCGCAAACTCAAACCGGCGAATCGCAAAGCGGAATATTATTTAACCGATACGATTGAAATTCTGGCCGCTGAAGGCATGGACGTTCAGGCGTTCCCTTTGGCCGCACCGCAGGAAGGCCAGGGCATCAATTCGCGGGAAGATTTGGCCAAGGCCATTCAAGTTATGAAAAACCGTGAAATTCAGCGCCACATGGCGCAGGGCGTGACATTCGAAGCGCCCGAGCAGACGTTTGTGGCGGCCGGTGTCAAAATCGGCCAGGATACGGTCATTTATCCCTGGTGCTACATCGAAGGCAATGTGAAGATTGGCCGCGGCTGCCAAATCGGTCCGTTTGCAAAAATCCGTTCGGGCAGCGTGCTCGGTGACGGCGCCGTCGTGGGTTCGTTTGTGGAAGTCAACCGTTCGAAACTCGGCAAGGCCGTCTTGGTTAAACACCTTGCATATTTAGGGGATGCCGTGATCGGGGATGGCGCCAATATCGGCGCCGGTTCGATTACGGCCAATTACGACGGCGTCCATAAACATGCGACGCGCATCGGGAAGAAAGCGTTTATCGGGTCCAATACGGTACTGATTGCTCCGGTTCAGATCGGCGATCATGCCAAGACCGGCGCCGGCGCCGTTGTGACGGCCGGCAGCCATGTGCGCCGCGGTGAAACCGCCGTAGGCGTGCCGGCTAAAACCGTTAAAAGAAAAAAATAAGGAATCCATACTATGTTTAAGTTTCCATCAGCGGCGAACAATTCTTTGATTATTCTCGGGGGCAATTCCAACCCCGGGCTTACGCATGAAATCGCTGATCAACTCGGGGTGCATCCGGCCAATGTCATCTGCGACCGTTTTCCGGAAGGCGAAATTCACGTTCAGATTTGTGAAAATATCCGCGGCAAAGATATTTTCATCATTCAATCGACTTGCACGCATCCCAACGATTATCTGATGGAACTGCTGGTGTTGATCGATGCCGCGCGCCGGGCCTCCGCCAAACGCATCACAGCCGTGCTGCCATTTTTCGGCTATGCACGCCAGGACCGTAAAGACAAACCGCGTGTTCCGATTACGGCCAAGCTGGTGGCCAATTTAATCACGACCGCCGGCGCGAACCGTGTGCTTACGATGGACCTGCACTCAGGGCAGATTCAGGGGTTCTTTGATATCCCGGTGGACCATCTGTATTCCATCAACGTGACAGGCACGTATCTTTCGAAAAAGAATATCCAGAATGCGGTGGTGGTTTCACCGGATATCGGCGGCGTGCGCATGGCGCGCGCTTATTCCAAATTGCTGGATTGTCCGCTCGCGATCGTCGATAAACGCCGCGAGGATGCCACGCGCACGCATGTGATGAATATCATCGGTTCCGTGGAAGGCAAAAACGTGATTGTGGTCGACGACCTCGTTTCCACGGCGGGTTCGCTGGTCGAAGCGGCCAAGGCCCTGAAGGATGCGGGCGCGCTGGATATTTATGCGGCCATCGTGCATCCTGTGCTGGCCGGCCCGGCGATTGAACGCATTAAAAACTCAGACATTAAAGAATTAATCGTCTCGAACTCGATTCCGCTGGGGCCGGAAAAAAAGACCCCGAAGATCGTGCAGCTTTCCGTCGCGACGCTGCTTTCAGAGGCGATCCGCCGCATTCATCAAAATGAGTCGGTCAGTTCGCTTTTTTCCAAGGTGGGTGTAGAAGCTTAAAGCTTTTGTCATTGCGAGCGAAGCGAAGCAATCTCCGAGATTGCTTCGGCCTTACTAAAACGCCGCCGTGCAATGACAAATATAAATTTAGCAATCATTTCAAAATTCAACGGAGGATACTTCAATGCAGATTATCAATCTTAATGTCAACAAACGCGACCTGAAAGGGTCCAAAAAATCGAGGGCCCTGCGGCGCGCGGGTAAAATACCGGCGGTCGTTTACGGCCACGGCATGGAGCCGCTTTCACTCGAGGTGCTGAAAAAGAACCTGCTCAGCACGCTGCATACCAAAAGCGGCATCAACGTCATCATAAACTTGCAGCTTGAGGGCACGAAGATGAAAGAATCCACCTGCCTCGTCAAGGACATCCAGCACAATCCCGTGACCGACGAAATTGATCACGTTGATTTTACTGTCATTTCCATGACCGAAAAGATTCAGGTCGATGTGCGTCTTGAAGTGATTAACACGGAAGAAGCGCCCGGCATTAAAGAAGGCGGCGTTCTGGATGTGGTCCATCACACGATTAAAGTCGAGTGTTTGCCGACCCAGATTCCTGAAGCCATTGTCGTCGATGCCAAGGGCATGAAAATCAATGACCTGGTGCATGCCAGCCAGTTGAATCTGCCGGAAGGCGTGACCTGTCTTCTGGCTGCGGATGAAGTAGTTGTGGCCGTTCACGCCATCAAAGAAGAGAAAGCGGCGGAAGTGACGGATGAAACCGCGGCAACAGAACCGGAAGTCATTGAGAAGGGCAAGAAACCGGCGGAAGGCGAAGAAGCCGCTCCCGAGGCCGGTAAAAAACCGGAAGCCAAAAAGCCTGAAGCCAAGAAATAACCGGCGAATCGCACACGAAGGACAGAGCGCTTTCCTGTTTGGGAAAGCGCTCTGTATTTTATGAAATTGATCATCGGCTTGGGAAATCCCGGCGTGCGCTATCAACGGACGCGGCACAATATCGGCCGCGCGCTGATCGAGTTTATGGCAGCGCAGGCAAAAGCCGTTTTCAAACGCGAGAAGAAAATCGCATCACTGCGCGCCGAAACTTCCTGGGGCGCGGAAACGGTGTGCTTGATTTATCCGGAAGTTTTTATGAATCTCTCCGGCGACGCGGTCCGGAAAATCAAGGCGCAGTATCCTGCGGATCCGGCCTCTGATTTTTTGATTGTGGTCGATGACGCGGCTTTGCCTTTTGGCATGCTGCGGCTGCGCGGGCAGGGAAGTTCGGGCGGGCATAACGGGCTTAAATCGGTGGCCCAGGCGCTGGGAAGCGAGAAATATGCCCGCCTGCGCATGGGCATCGGGAAACCGGGCACCCAAATGCCCGCTGATTCCGAAGATGTCTCTGAGGCCCTGCACGATTATGTACTGGATCTGTTCAGCGCCGCAGAAGAAGCGGTCATGCCGGAATTTTTAAAACGCGCGGGTGACGTTTGCCGTCTTTGGGCCGAAGGGCCGATGGAGCGCGCTATGAATGCTGTAAATCAAAGAGTGCCAAAGAGTTAGGGTATTTTTAAAGCCCCGCATCCTTTACTTGCCTCAGCCTTGGGGATATGTTAAAGTGTGTGCCCATTTTTAAATCGTTCGATTAAGGAGTCCTCCATGAGATTGTATGAAGGTTTGATTATTTTTGTGCCCGAAGCCACGGTCGAAGCCCGTAAGAAGCACCTGGAGTTTTTTGAAGGGCTCGTGGCCAAGCACGGGGGCGCCATCCGCAATAAGGCGGAGTGGGGTAAAAAGCAAATTGGCTATGCGATTAAGAAAAATCGCGATGGCTATTTTGTGGTTTATGACTTTGACGCGGCTCCAGCCGCTGTCCGTGAAATTGAACGGGGACTTTTGCTTGAAGCCGATGTGCTCAAGTTCATGATTACCCTTAAAATCGTCAAAGCCATTAAACCCAAGAAAAAGAAAATTAAAAAGAGCGCTGCTGCGGCCAAGCCTGAGCCCGCCGCTGCTTCCTAAAATTTATGGCCGCCAGTTTCAATAAAGTTTTGTTGATGGGTAATTTGACGCGTGATCCTGAATTGCGTTATATCCCCTCCGGTCAGCCGGTCACCTCTTTCACGGTGGCCGTCAACCGCAGCTATACGGGCCAAACCGGCGAGAAAAAAGAAGAAGTCAGTTTTATCCGCATTGTGGTCTGGGGCAAGCTTGCGGAAATTTGCAATGAGTACCTGAAAAAAGGACGTCCGGTGTTTGTGGAAGGCCGCCTGCAAAGCCGCAGCTGGGAAGCCCAGGACGGCACGAAACGTTCCACGATTGAAGTCGTGGCGCAGAGCGTGCAATTTTTGGGGACTGCCGGCGGCGCAAAATCCCGCAGCGACTCAGAGGCGTTTCCGGATGAAAGTCCGGCCGCATTTGACGAACCTTCGTCCAACCCCTCGATTCCCATCTCGAAAGATGAGCTTCGTCCGGATGAAGAAGTTCCCTTTTAACTTGAGTTCTGTAAAATTCTGACTCGTTTTAGGGACAGGTCCAAAAGCATGGACTTGTCCCTGCATTTAACTATTGTAAAGGTGAGGTAAGACATGAGAACTGAAAGCAGTCGTCCAATGGGTGATCGTCCTCCCCAGCGTGGGGCCGGGGGTAAATTCGGCGGCCGGCCGAAAAGAGACCGTGACGGACGTCCTGGCGGCGGTGGCGGGCGTTTCTTCCGCAAAAAAACCTGCCGTTTGTGCGCAGAAACCGCAACCCCTTTGGATTACAAAGACCGGGACCGCCTTTCCCGTTATTTGACGGAAAAAGGAAAAATTATTCCCCGCCGGACAACCGGCAATTGCGCGGGTTGTCAGCGCCGCTTGGTCAAGGCGATTAAACGCGCCCGTCATTCGGCCATTCTGGCATTCCAGCTTTCGGCGTAAAGGAAAGGTTAATCATGGAACTGATTCTCTTAAAAGACGTTACAAAAGTCGGCCGCAAAGGCCAAGTGGTGCGCGTGCGGGACGGTTTTGCCCGCAATTTTCTTTTGCCGCAGAAAGCGGCCATGCCGCTCACCGCGGCCAATGAGCGTTTTGTCAAAGACCAAAAAGACCGTGCCGACAAGCGCAGCGCGGCGGAAAAAAACAAAGCCGAGGAAACGGCCGCTCAATTGGGAAGCCTCAAGCTTTCCATCAAGGCTGCCAGCGGCGAACAGGACAAACTTTTCGGGTCTGTCACGGCCGAAGACATCAGCCGGCTTCTCGCGGAAAAAGGATTTGAGTTGGACCGCAGGAAAGTTCTGCTGAAAGAGCCGATCCGCAGTCTGGGTTCTTACCCAGTGACCGTGGAACTCCATGCGCAGGTCCGGGCGACCGTCCATCTGGATGTCCTGAAAGCCTCCTGATTTCCTGATCGTCTTTCTTTAAAAAAGAAGAACTTTTTCTCTACTTTCCAGGGATAGCTTGCATGCCTTTGTCATCGGCCGAGAATGTTTTGGAAAAAGTACCGCCTCAGAGCCGGGATGCCGAAGTCGGCGTGCTGGGGTCCATGCTTTTTGACGAACAGGCCCTGGTCAAAGGTATCGAGATACTGAAGCCCGCCTATTTTTACGACGAAAACCACCGCCGTATTTTTGAAACGCTTGTTGCCCTTTTCGAAAAAAATAATCCTGTCGACCTGCTGACTGTTTCCGAAGACCTGCGCCGCCGCAATTTCTTTGATGCCGTGGGCGGCACGTCTTACTTGACCCATTTGACGGCGCAGGTCCCCACCAGCGCCCACATTGAGCATTACGCTAAACTCGTCAAAGAAAAATTCCTGCTGCGCAGCTTGATCGACAAATCCACGCGCATTGTGCAGGACTGCTTTGCCATGCCTGACAATGTGCAGACCGTCATCGACAATGCGGAAAAAATGATTTTTGAGGTGAGCGAAAACCAGATCCAAGGCAAGGCGATCGCCTTGAAAGACATCATTCACCACAGCATGGAGACCATCGACCAGCTGTATCAAAAACGCGAACATGTTACGGGCGTGGCTTCAGGGTTTCATCTTTTTGACACGCAGACGGCAGGTCTTCAGCCCTCGGACTTGATTATTGTCGCGGGGCGCCCGTCCATGGGGAAATCCGCTTTCGTTTCTTCTTTGTGTGAACATGCGGGGATCGTCCTTAAAAAGCCGATCCTGTTTTTTTCGCTTGAAATGAGCAAAGAATCTCTTGTGCAAAGAATGTTGTGTTCCCATGCGCGCGTCGATGCGCAGCGTGTGCGTACGGGCTATCTTTCACACCAAGACTGGCCGAAATTGACCAGCGCCGCGGGTAAACTTTCGGAGTCGCCTATTTTCATTGATGATACGCCGGCGCAGTCCGTGCTTGAGATCCGTGCCAAAGCGCGCCGCATGAAAATGCAGCATGACATTCAAATGATCGTCGTGGACTACTTACAGCTGATCCACGGCGTCGGCCGTATCGAAAGCCGTCAGCAGGAAATTTCTGAAATCTCGCGCTCGCTGAAAGCGATTGCCCGTGAATTGCGGGTCCCGGTCGTTGCGATCAGTCAGCTGTCGCGGGCCGTGGAGTCGCGTACGGGGAATAAACCGCAGCTTTCCGACTTGCGCGACTCGGGCGCCATTGAGCAGGACGCGGATGTTGTTGTTTTCCTCTTCCGCGAAGAATATTATAATCCGACCGAAGAGAACAAAAACAAGGCTGAAGTCATTATCGCCAAACAGCGTAATGGACCTGTCGGCACCATCGAACTCGCCTTTTTAAAGGAATGGACGCGTTTCGAGAATCTCGAAACCCATAGAACGGAGCCCGCTTGAAACATTGGATCACCGGCCTGATGGGGACCGCCCTGATTTTGGCCGGTCCAGCCTCTTTGCCGCTTTATGCCGAAGATACTGCGCCTGCTGCCGACCAATCCGGTCAAACGGCGGGTC
>JAHFHF010000078.1 GCA_023247055.1 Candidatus Omnitrophota bacterium | reverse complement strand
CATCATTAAAAGCATGGACGCCGATGGCAAGGATGCTTTTGTTCGAGCCATGGGCGAATCGCTTGTAAGTTTAGCGGATGAGAGCGCTCTTCAAGCGGCCACAGGCTTGCTCGGCAATTCGAATGCTGACCGGAGGAAAGTCGGCGTGGACATGCTGGATAAAATTGCAACCGACGAGGCCCGCTTCTGGCTGCTGGTCTACGGCAACAACCTTGAGCGGGCAAAACAAGTTCCGAATTGGCCGATTTACGTCCGGAAAATGAAAAGCCATCCTTTGGAAATGATGAGAGCGCGGGCGCTTCAGTTGTTGGCTTCAACGGCTGGTAAACGTTCCGAAGTGCGGGCAATGAAAGAAATATTTGCCACCGACATAGTCAACCAGCGGTTTGTCGCGCCCGGTTTGAAAGCGCTGGCCAATGCCAAAATCGCAGATGCAGAAATTAATCGGCGTTTCAGTCAAGCAATCCATGATGAAGCTTTGGGCGATCAAATTTACTGGGCCCAGAACCTTCCGCGGGCCAGCGCCATCGTGAATATGAAAGACCAGGCCAAAACGTATATTTATTTTGCGCTGGATGAAAGGCTGCGTGCCGAGTTCGAGACGCTTGGACTGTCTGCGGCTGCGGACATGATCAGTATTCTGATGTTTAAAGAAGCCGGAGATTTCTATGTCCGGAGCGCCGGCGCGGAAGAAACTCTCAGTGTCGATTTAAAAGCCAAAGCCGAAGGCTGGAAACTCGCCGCTCAATTTGCGGCAACTTTGAGCGAACCCAGAATTGAGGCGGTTGAAGCGGCTTGGCCCAGAATTGAAGCTTTAATCAATATGCCGTGGAAAGCTTTCAAAAAAAGCCTGCCGCGGCCCAAAACAACAAAACAAGCAGCCGCTTTACAAACGCCCGTTATCGAAACGGACGAGTCCGTGGTCAATGAGCTTGTGGCCTTGCTTGGAAATGCCTCTTCCGGCATTGCCCAGACGGCTTTAGCGGGACTGCGAAATTTAGCATCGAATAAAGCCCGGTTTTATGTGCTGGCGATGGACAAGAAGCCGGCCGAAGCAGCCGCCATTGCCGGTGCCGCGCAATTTGCGATCGAGGCATTGAAACATGGCAATGCGAATGTGAAATCTGCGGCCATCGAAGTTTTGGGGATATTGAAAGAGGAGAACGCGAAGGCGGAGTTGCTGAAGCTCTTAGAGAGTAAGGGCTTTTACGAACCCGCGGTGATTGCGCTGGCCCGGATGGGAGAGCCGGCCATCTTGGCTGAAATGCAAAAGGAAAACCGCGGGTTAAAAGGTTCAAGTCATCAGCGGATAGTTTCCGCGCAGGCAGCGGCCATCCTGGGTGACAAGACCATTGTACCGGCGCTGGTTGAAAGCCTGGAAGGCAGCAATGACCCTGATTTTATGCGTGAGATGGGTGCCGCGATTGTGGCTTTGACGGATGAGAATGCTGTGGTGCCGGTACTGATTGCAAGCCTGCAAAGCAGTCAGAGCCGTGATTTTATTTATGCGCTCAGACAATCGATTAAAGCGGCTTTAGCGGATGAGGGGACTGTCTTGGCGGCGCTTATTGAAAACATGGAGAACGATGCCGGATCAAAGTTTATTGCGGCGATGGGACAATTGATCGTGACTTTTACGGATGAGAGTTCTTTTGATGCCGCGGTGAAACTTTTGGGGAATAGTGACAGCGATCGCCGCAAGGTGGGTATAAACATGCTGCAGGAAATCGCCACAGATCAGGCCCGGTTTTTTGAAATTCTTTATCAGCCCGATGGCAAGGATAAAACCCTAGCCGCGGCGGTTCAAATACCGGGCTGGCAAGATTGGATTGAGGCAGTGTTGAATCATTCCAACGTGGATTTAAAAAAGCATGGAATTCAGGCGATCGAAGAGGCCGCACAAGTGCAACGCTATGAGGACAGACTAGTCGCTTTTTTACACAGCCCTGACAAGGATGTTGAAGCGGCAGCGCTTGCTGCTTTGAGGACCTCAAAGAGCAAACGGGCAAAATTTTATGTGCTGGCGGCGGACAAGAAGCCGGCCGAAGCAGCCGTAGTCGCCGGTGCCGCGCAGTTTGGGGTTGAGGCATTGAAGCATGGGAATGCGAGTGTGAAGTCTGCAGCCATCGAAGTTCTGGGGATATTGAAGGATGAGAGTGCCAAGGCCGAGCTGCTGAAGTTCTTAGAGAGTAAGGACTTCTACGGGCCCGCGGTGATTGCGCTGGCCCGGATGGGGGAGCCTGCCATCTTGGCTGAAATGCAAAAAGAAAGACGCGGGTTAAGGGGTGCGAGTTGGGAGCGGATAGTTTCCGCGCAGGCCGCGGCCATTCTGGGCGACAAAACCATCGTGCCTGCGTTGGTTGAAAGCCTGGGAAGCAGCAATGATCCTGCTTTTATGCGTGAAATGGGTGCCGCGATTGTGGCTTTGACGGATGAGAATGCCGTGGTGCCGGTGCTGATTGCAAGCATGCAAAGCAGTCAGAGCCGTGATTTTATTTATGCGCTCAGAGCCTCGATTAAGGCGGCTTTGGCGGATGAGAGGACTGTGGTGGCGGCGCTTATTGAAAACATGGAGAACGATGCCGGATCAAAGTTTATTGCGGCGATGGGACAATTGATCGTGACTTTTACGGATGAGAGTTCTTTTGATGCCGCGGTGAAACTTTTGGGGAATAGTGACAGCGACCGCCGCAAGGTGGGTGTGCAGATGCTCGAGAAAATCGGGACAGATCAGGCCCGATTTTGGGCGTTGGTTTATACCAATCAACTTGATGCAGCAAAACAAATCCCCAATTGGCCCATTTGGGTGCGTGCGTTGATAGCCCATCCTTTAGAAATGCTAAAACAACGCGGCATTGAACTCTTAACCGCAACGGCGCGTTCTGAGGTTCGTGGGGCCAAAGAAGAGATTTTTGCCGTCGACATTGTCAGTTCAAAATTGATCCAGATGGGTTTGGATACGCTCGCCAATGCCCAGATTGTCGATCCAGCCATTCACGAGCGTCTCCGAACTGCTATTAATGATCCCAAAGCAGGTCTTCAAATTTATTGGGCCGAAGGCCTTCCGCGCGCGAGTGCCGTCGTCAGCATGCAAGAGCAGAAGAAAGTTTATATTTATTTTGGGCTCGCCCATTCTTTGCAGGCTGAGTTTAACAAGCTTAACACGCTGACGGCCGCTGACCTTATTAGTATTTTAATGCTGAAAGAAGCCGGCGATTTTTATGCCCGCGGAAAGAAAGCGGTGGAAACTTTAAGCCCGAATTTAGAGGCCGAAACGGAAGGCTGGAAATTGAGCGCTCAGTTCGCCGCAGTTCTGCCCAAATCGAGACTCGACGCTGTCGAGAAAGCCTGGCCGGCTTTTGAAGCCGCTATGAAAATGCGCTGGGATGTTTTTAAAATCAGCATTCCTAAGAAAAAGTTGGCAAAGACTGTTAAGGCTAAGCCAGCGGCCGCGCCAGCCGTTGCCGCGTCAACGGCTGTTGCCGAAGACGATGAATCCGTAGTCAACGAGCTGGCTGGGCTGCTAGGAGACCGTTCGAGCAGTATGGCTAAAGCCGCATTAGACGGGCTGCGAAAACTGCGTTCAAACAAAGCTCAATTTTATATTTTGGCGGCTGAGAAAAAAGCCGAAGAAGCCGCGGCGGTAAACGGAGCGGCCCAGTATGCAGCTGACGCACTCAGCAACGGCAATGAGAACGTCAAAAAAACAGCCATTGAAGTCCTTGGGATTTTAAAAGACAGCAGCGCCTTGGCAAAGTTGAAGAAACTTTTGAACTCGAGCACCTACTACGAAGCGGCCGTTGTCAGCTTGGCGCGGCTGGGAGAGAGTTCTATTTTGACAGCCATGAAAAAAGCAAAAACAGGTTTAAATGGATCGGCAAGTCAGCAAAAAGCTTCTACGCGGGCGGCCGTCATTTTGGGCGACAAGACGATTGTGCCGACGCTAATTAGGAGTATAGGTTCGTCGACGGATGCAAGTTTTATGAAGGACATGGGCGATGCCATTAAGGCTTTGGCGGCTGGGAATGCGGCAGTCAAGCACCTCATTGACCGTTTGCAGGCTGAAAGCCGGAATAAGCAAGCCAGCAGTGCTTTTGTCCGGGAGATGAGAGACCCGCTGCTTGCGGCGTGGAAAGACGAGGGTACGGTCGTGGCCGCATTGATTGAGAGGCTGAAAAACATCAGCGGCGGTTCCTCTGAGGCAGTCATTTCAGAGATCGAGAAGTTGATCGAACATTTTACGACGGAAGAATCGCTGGAGGCTGCTATCGCTCTTTTGGGAAATAGCTCCCCGAGCCGCCGGGCCGTGGGTTTGGCGATGTTAAATAAAATAGGGACCGGCCAAGCGCGGTTTTGGGGAATTCTTTATCAGCCAAGTGAGCCGGTAAAAGCGGCCGTCCAGATCAAAGGTTGGCAAGATTGGATTGAGGCGGCCATGGAGCATTCGAATGCGTCCATTAAGATTCGGGCCATTGAAGCCGTGCAGGCTGCGGGTGAAGCCCTGCGTTATCAAGACAAGTTGGCTGTTTTTTTAAAAGCCGCGGGCCCGATTAAGACTGCGGCGCTTGCGGCCTTGAAAACTTCAAGAAGTCCTGAGGCTCAATTTTACGTTTTGGCGGCTGAGGGGAAGGCTAAGGAGGCCGCGGAGATCAAGGGCGCGGCCCAGTATGCGGCTGACGCACTCGACAACGGCAATGAGAGCGTCAAAAAAACGGCCATTCAAGTCCTTGGGATTTTAAAAGACAGCAGTGCCTTGCCAAAGTTGAAGAAACTTTTGAACATGAGCACCTACTACGAAGCGGCCGTTGTCAGCTTGGCGCAGCTGGGAGAGAATTCTATTTTGGCTGTCATGCAAAAACAGAAGGTGGGTTTAAATGGATCGGAAAGTCAGCAAAGAGCTTCTGCGCGTGCGGCAGTCATTTTAAAAGACAAGACGATTGTGCCGGCTCTGATTAGGAGCATAGGTTCGTCTACGGATTCAAGTTTTATGAAGGACATGGGAAATGCGATTAAAGCTTTGGCGGCTGGGAATGCAGCAGTCGAATACCTCATCGACCGTCTACAGGCTGAAAGCCGGAACAAGGAACCCAACGGTGTCTTTGTTCGGGAGATGAAAGGCCCGCTGCTTGCGGCGTGGAAAGACGAGGGTACGGTCGTGGCGGCATTGATTGAGAGGATGGACCGCGTTAGCGGCGGCTCCTATGGGACAGTCATTTCAGAGATTGAAAAGCTGATCGAACATTTTACAACGGAAGAATCGCTTGAGGCAGCCATCGGTCTTTTGGGGAATAATACGGAGGGCCGCCGGGCCGTGGGTTTAGCGATGTTAAATAAAATAGAGACCGACCAAGCAAGATTTTGGGCGTTGGTTTATAACAATCAACTTGAAGAAGTAAAACAAATTCCTAATTGGCCCATTTGGGTGCGTTCCGTGCTGAACCACCCTTCACGAGCGCTCAAAAGACGCGGAGTGCTGTTATTAGCGGAAACTGCAGCGCGGTCTGAAATGCGCGGGCAAACGCCGGTGGCTTTTGGACTCAACGCATCTCTCATTGAAAAATTGAATGAAGTCCAGTGGCGCGAGTTGGTCGGCGTGCTACTGCTTCGTTCGGAAATTAGGCTTGTCATAAGCGGCGAGTTTTCAGCGGATTCCGCAAGACTGAATGAACTGCGGCATATTGTTTCTGGCCGTATTTACTTCGATGAACAAATCGCGCAGCTTCCGCGCGGCATTCGTTTTGTTCAATTTGGGCGGTTAAGCCCGCAAGATGCGGCCGGCCGAGGTCTCGGCGAAGCCCTTCGCCGCCAGATTACGGATTACTTTGGCGTTTTTGACGGTTGCTTCGGCACCGTGCTGCTGTTTGCCGCCCAAGACGGCGCTTTGCCCGGCCTGCAAAAGAAATTCGGGCGGTTTTTTGATCCGGAAAATCTTTACGGCGCGCAGGCGCTGGAATCCCTCTTCCGGAATTATGAAATTATCGCCGCCGCTGCCTAAGCCTCTTCCCTTCTTCTTTTTCGATTGCCAGCCGCATTTTTCATTCAAAACATAACTTTTGGAGAGAGACACTCGCTTTTCGCTTTACCTTTCCGGCCTGAAAGAGTACGCTTTCAGCCATGAAAAAAATCCTGCGTTTTTTAGTTTTTCTTTTTTTGGGCCTGGCCATTCTTATTGCCGTGGCCGTGGCCCTTTTGCCGCTTCCCGGGCACATTCCCGTGTTGATGTACCACTTCATTGATACGCCGGAACGGGCCGCCCTTGAAAAAAATGTCGTCAGCCGCGCTTCGTTTGAAAAACAAATCCGTTTTTTAAACCGTTTCGGCTATCGCGTGATTACGCTCGAAACTTATGAGGAAATCCGCGCCGGCCGCCGCAAGCCGCTGGGCCGTGAAGTGCTGCTGACCTTTGATGACGGCAATTACACGTTTGCGGACCAGGCTTTTCCCATCCTGAAAACTTACCGTATGCCCGTCACGCTTTTTCTCGTCAGCGGATTTATCAAAGACGGTATTTACGGCAGTATGAAAAAAGAAACGCTGCTGGACCTGGCCCGTTACCCCTGGATCACCCTGGCCAGCCACAGCCGCACACACCCGCTGCTTTCGGCGTTGAACGAAACTCAGATTGAGGAAGAAATGGCGGGCTCGAAAAAAGACCTCGAAACCCTTTTCAACCGGCAGGTCCGCTACTTGGCTTATCCTTCCGGCGATTTGGATGAACGGGTTTTGCGGATTGCCGAAGCCAGCGGTTACCATCTCGCCTTCACAACAGCACCCAAAAAATTAAAGGGCCTGCCCGAAGGGGATTTTGCGATTACCCGGGTCAAAATATCCCGCACCTCCGATTGGCTGCCTCTTTTCTGGGTAAAGGTCTCAGGCATTTATGAGGGGGGGAAAACCCTGCGCCGCAGCTTGAAAGCCCTCGTTTAACCTAACCCATTGATAAAAAAGAAGTTAGAGTAGATATGGTCGATTGACACCTTCCTTTACATCGTGCTAGTATACCCGGTCATTTTAATACGGCCTGATCTTACATGTGCGCGAGTTCCCCCCCTCTTAATCTCCCCCCCGGAGAGCACGGGGGGAGAGATAGGCAGTAAAGAAATTTTTCCTCCCCCGTGTTTTCCGGGGGAGAATTAAGGTGGGGGAAAAGAATAAATTCGCACACGGCGTTAATGTTTACACTGGCTTCTTTGTAAGTCCCACGGGACGCCCCGTGGGGCTTTGTATTTTGCATACCGGAACCCCTTGAGAACATGAAGAAAAAGGCGATTGAACTGAGTTCAAACCAAAAGCGGCGTTTGCTGGCCTGTCTCGAGCGTTTTGGCCGGGCGCGAATTTTAGTCGTCGGCGATTTTATTCTTGATCAGTTTGTGTGGGGGACCGTTAAACGCATTTCTCCCGAAGCGCCCGTGCCGGTTGTCAATGTCGAGCGCGAATCCTACATGCCCGGCGGGTCTTTGAACGTGGCGCACAATATTGTGACGCTGGGCGGTACGGTCTATCCATGCGGCGTCGTGGGGCGTGATCTGGCCGGACGGATGCTGCTTAAAAGTATGCGCCGCGAGGGCATTGAAACAGCGGGTGTGATTTATGACCGCAGCCGGCCCACTTCGATCAAGACCCGCATCATTGCGCATTCGCAGCAGGTCGTACGTTTTGACCGGGAAAAAACAGGCCCGATTTCCAAAGAAGATCAGCAAGGCCTGTTGAAATTTTTGAAAAAACGCATCCCTTCGGTGGATGTCGTCATTATCGAAGATTACGGCAAGGGCGTGATCCAGCCCGGACTTGCGGCTGAGGTCGTGCGTACGGCGCGCAAGCACGGCAAGCCTGTGCTGGTCGATCCCAAAGAAAAACATTTTGATTATTACCGCGGCGCGACGGTTTTGACGCCGAACCGCAAGGAAGCTTACGAGGCTTACCGCTCCTTTCATCCGCGCGCCGAAGATGAACTCAGTCTGGAGACGGTGGGCTTTGGCCTGATCCGTCAAATCCAGAGTAAAGCGCTTTTGATGACGCTCGGCGAAGACGGCATGGCGCTCTTTGAGAAAAAAGGCAAAGTGACGTTGATTCCCACCGCCGCGCGCGAAGTTTTCGACGTGTCGGGTGCAGGGGATACGGTGATCGCCTCTTTGGCCTTGGCCTTGGCGGCTGGAGCCGCCTTGGGCGATGCCGCCGTGCTTTCTAATCTGGCTGCCGGCATTGTCGTCGGCAAGCTGGGAACGGCCACGGCTAAACTCCAGGAACTTCAAGCAGCGGTCCAGGCGGCATGAAAGCTGCCGGTGTGATTCCAGCGCGCCTTGGTTCGACGCGCTTTCCGGAAAAAGTTTTGAGACTGATCGCGGGCAAGCCCATGATCCAGCATGTTTGGGAGCGGGCTTCGAAAGCCAAAGCGCTTGCAGAATTGATCGTGGCTTGCGATGATGCGCGCGTGCAGGCCTGCGTGCAGGGCTTCGGCGGTAAAGCGGTGATGACGCGGGCCGATCATCCCAACGGCACTTCCCGCATCGGCGAGATTGCCGCGGCGGTCCAAGCCGACATTTTTGTGAATATCCAGGGCGATGAGCCGCTGATGGATCCGGCCAATATCGATGCCCTCGTTAAGGTCTTTGAGAACCATGCGGAAATGCAGGCCGCAACGCTCGCCGTTCAGAAAACGGACGCCAAGGGCTTTTTTAATCCCAACGTTGTGAAGGTCGTCTGCGACGTTATGGGCAATGCGCTTTATTTTTCACGGGCGCCGCTGCCGTATGACCGGGATGGCACGGGAGGTGCTTACCTGAAACATTTAGGTATTTACGCGTACCGGCGTGATTTCCTGCTGCAGTTTGTGAACTGGAAACCGGGGCACTTGGAACAGATTGAAAAGCTGGAACAGCTGCGTATTTTAGAACGCGGCATCAAGATCCGGGTCGTGACCACGCGCAATGATTCGCCGGGCGTGGATACACCGGAAGACCTTGAAGCGGTCGAGAAAATTTTAAAAACTCAATAACGGAGTTTTACCATGCCCAAATATATTTTTGTGACAGGCGGCGTTGTTTCCTCGCTCGGCAAAGGCATTGCCTCCGCTTCCATCGGCCGCATCCTTGAAGCCAAAGGCCTCAAAGTCACGATCCAAAAACTCGATCCCTACATCAACGTCGATCCCGGCACCATGAGCCCTTACCAGCACGGCGAAGTCTACGTCACCGAAGATGGGGCCGAAACTGACCTCGATCTGGGCCATTACGAACGTTATACCAATGCGACCCTTGAACGCGCCAATAGCGTCACCACCGGCCAAATTTATAACGAAGTCATTACCAAGGAACGGAAAGGCGAATTCTTAGGCGCGACGGTCCAGGTGGTGCCGCACATTACGGACGCCATCAAGGCCCGTATCCGCGATGTGACTAAAAACAAACGCTGCGACGTGGTCATTTCAGAGGTTGGCGGTACGGCCGGCGATATCGAATCGCTGCCCTTTTTAGAAGCCGCCCGCCAATTTCGTCATGACGTCGGCCGTGAAAACTGTATTTTTGTTCACCTTACGCTGGTGCCTTATATCCGCGCGGCGGGCGAACTTAAAACCAAACCCACCCAGCACAGCGTCGGCACGCTGCGCGAAATCGGTATTCAGCCCGACATTCTGATCTGCCGCACGGAAAAACGCCTGGGCCGCGGCATGAAAGCTAAAATTTCGCTTTTCTGCAACGTCGAAGAAGAGGCCGTGATTGAGGCCCGCGATGTGCGCTCCATTTACGAAGTGCCGCTGATGTTCAAAGAACAAAATTTAGATGCGGTGCTTTGCCGCTACCTGCGTATCGAATACAAAAGCGGCAGCCTGCATGAGTGGGAAAAGAATGTTGTCGCCAAAGCGCTGCATCCCAAACGCAAAGTGCGCGTGGCCGTTGTCGGAAAGTACGTTGAGCTTCCGGATGCTTACAAATCAATTTACGAAGCTCTGCGCCACGGCGGCATTGCCAACGACGCCGAAGTCGTCATCAAAAAAATCAATTCTGAAAAAGTGACCAAGAGCAACGTCGCACATTATCTCAAAGACGTCTCCGGTATTCTCGTGCCCGGCGGGTTCGGCAGCCGCGGCGTGGAAGGCAAGATCAAAGCCATTCAGCATGTGCGTGAAAATAAAATTCCGTTCTTCGGTATTTGTCTGGGCATGCAGTGCGCCACGATCGAATTTGCGCGCAGCGTGCTGGGCTGGAAAAATGCCAATTCGACCGAGTTCAATAAAAAATCATCCCATCCCGTGATCAGCCTGCTTGAAGAGCAGGAAAAAGTGGAAAACTTGGGCGGCACCATGCGCCTTGGCGCCTATGCTTGCAACGTCAAAAAAGACACGTATGCTTACGAAGCGTATAAAAGCGAAGAAGTGATGGAGCGCCACCGCCACCGCTATGAATTCAATAATAAATACCGCGAAGACATGCGCAAAAAAGGCTTTCGTATTTCAGGGCTTTCACCCAACGGCAAACTCGTCGAAATCATTGAAGTGGCCGACCATCCGTGGTTTGTCGCCAGCCAATTTCATCCCGAATTCAAATCCAAGCCGGACCGCGCGCATCCCTTGTTCCGCGAATTCATCGCCCATGCGCTCGCCTATCAAACGGAGCACGGCGTGATCCTGAAACCCAATCCCGCTCCGGCTGAGCAGCCCGACGAACGGGAAAAAGAGGGAGCGGAAGTTCCGCTCGAAGCCTGATGGCCGGCGTTCATCCTGTCAAAGCCCAATCCGTCACTTTCGGCGACCCGCGCAGGCTGGTGTTGATCGGCGGCCCTTGTGTGATTGAGTCCGAAGACAGCGCGCTGCGGCATGCCGAAAAAATTTCTCAGATTGCCCGCGAACTGGACGTGCCGTATGTGTTCAAGGCCAGTTATGACAAGGCCAACCGCTCTTCCGTCGATTCTTTCCGCGGTCCCGGTCTTGAGGCCGGCCTCAAAATTCTGGCCAAGGTCAAAAAAGAATTCGGCCTGCCGGTCTTAAGCGACGTGCACAGCATCGAGCAAATTGCCCCGGCCGCTGAAGTGCTGGATATCCTGCAGATCCCCGCATTTCTGTCGCGCCAAACCGATCTTCTGCTGGCTGCTGGAAAAACCGGCCGCATTGTGAACGTGAAAAAAGGCCAGTTTCTTTCGCCCTGGGACATGAAAAATGTGGTGGATAAACTCGAAGCCGTCGGCTGCAAACAAATTCTTTTGACCGACCGCGGCGCTTCGTTCGGCTATCAAAACTTGGTCAGTGATTTTCGCTGCATTCCGGTGATGCGCAGTTTTGGCTATCCGGTGGTTTTTGACGCCACGCACTCCGTACAGCTTCCGGGCGGTAAAGGCACGGCGTCCGGCGGCATGGCTGAATTTATTCCCACGCTCTCACGCTGCGCGGTCGCGGCGGGCGCGGATTCGATTTTTATGGAAATCCATGAAAATCCGTCCAAGGCGCTTTCCGACGGCCCCAACAATTTGGAACTGGCAAAACTCAAGGGTTTGCTTGAAACACTCCTGGCGCTCAAAGAAGTCGTGTCCCGCAGCGATGCGTCCCCGCAGGTTTCTGTCTCATGAGCCGGGACGTATTGACCACCGCCCGGCATATTCTGGCTCTCGAGGCCCGCACGATTCAGGGCATGCGCCGCCGGCTGGGCAGTGAATTCCGCCGCGCCGTAGAACTTTTGCGCAAATGCCACGGACGCATCGTCATTACCGGCATGGGCAAGCCCGGCTTCATCGGCCGCAAGATTGCCGCTACGCTGGCATCGACCGGTTCTCCCAGTTTTTACCTGCATCCTGCGGAAGCCCTTCATGGCGACCTGGGCATGGTGACTGCGCAGGACGTCGTGGTGGCCATCTCGCACAGCGGCGAGACCGAAGAAATTGTACGGCTTCTGCCGGCGCTGAAAAAAATGGGTGTCAGCATGATTGCCATGACCAGCGGTACGCGTTCGACGCTGGCGCGCTACGCCGATGTGGTGCTGAATCTCGGCGTAACGCGCGAGGCTTGTCCGCTGAATTTAGCGCCGTCGGCTTCAACCACGGCATCTTTGGCCATGGGCGATGCGCTGGCCTTGTGCCTGCACAAGAAAAAAGGTTTTCGCGAAGAAGATTTTGCCCAGCTTCATCCGGGCGGCAGTCTCGGCCGCCAGCTTTTGAAAGTGCGTGACATCATGCGCAAGGGCGCCCAGCATGCGGTCGTGCGCGGCGAGACCTCGCTGCGACAGGCCCTGCTGGCCATCACGCGCGCGCGTGCAGGCAGCTGTACGATTGTCGACCGCGCCCGCAAGGTCACGGGTATTTTTACCGATGGCGATCTGCGCCGCCATTTGCGCAAGGGCGGAGCCGATCTGCTCAAACAGCCCGTGAAAAATTTTGCGACCCTGAAGCCCATGACCATCCGGGAAGACCGTTTGGCTGCGGAGGCGTTGAACATTTTGCGTTCAAAGCGCATCGATGAAATTCCGGTCGTCAATGACCGCAAACATGCTGTGGGCCTTTTGGACGTTCAGGATTTATTAAAAGCCGGATTCGTTTAGTTAATTCAAAAACGCCGTGTGCGGTTTTTAAGCAAGGTTCCTTCTCCCCTTTTGGGGAGAAGGTTAGGATGAGGGGAAGGCAATGCAACCAGCCCTCACCCCAGCCCTCTCCCAAAGGGAGAGGGAGAAAATCGCACACCTGAAAATGTTTTGTATGGGCATATGGCCATATACCCACACAGGAAATGGCGTTCATGGCAAAAAAAAAGCCATACCGGTTTGTCGTTTATCTGCTGGCGCGATTGGCAGCTGCCTTTTGGCTGCTGCTGCCCGCAGAATGGCGCTGGCCGTGGCCGGCGCGGCGGGTGAAGCGGGTTATTTTTTAGTCTCGCGCCAGCGCGAGAAAGCTTTGAAAAGTTTGCGGCTGGCCTACGGTATTCAGAAAAGCGAAGCTGAAATCCGGCAGATTGCGCGCGGCGTGTTCCGTAATTTTGCACAAACCGCGGTTGAAATTTTAAGGTTCCCGCGGCTGACGCCCAAACGATTGGCCAAGATCGTTGACCTGGGCCAATCGGTGCGGGTTTATAAAGATTTGCTGGCTGAAGGCAAGGGTTTGATCGCCATCACGGCGCATATGGGCAATTGGGAGCTTCTGGCCGGAACATTCGGCCTGATGGGGTTCCGCGGCGCGGTCATTGCACGTAAAATTTATTACGAGCCTTACGACCGTTGGATCGTCGGGCTGCGCCGTTCGATCGGCGTGCCCACGATTTATCGTGAAGGCGCAAGCCGCGAAATTTTGAAAGTCCTGGGCCGGGGTGAAATCATCGGCATGCTGCCGGACCAGGACATTGACAGCCTTAAAGGCGTGTTCGTGAATTTTTTTGGACGGCCGGCCTATACGCCGGTGGCGCCGGTGCGGCTGGCCGTACAGCTTGGCACGCCAATTTTGCCGAATTTTTTGGTCCGGACCCGGGGCGGGCGTTATAAAATCATCCTGGGTGAAGTGATCCGCCCCCTGCAGGGCGATAAAAGTGAATGCGCCATTGCGGAATGCACGGCCAAGTGGATGCACAGTTTTGAACAAGTCATCCGGCAGTATCCGGACCAGTGGGGCTGGATGCATGACCGCTGGAAAACACAGCCTGAAACGGCTGCAATGGTTGTAGGGACCATTTAAATTACTAAATTTTAACGCGTTGTGTGAGTTTCCCCCCCTCTGTGCGGAGACAGAGACTGGGATGTATGCACGGCTGTTGGCCGTGCATCATCCGCGCCTCTTAATCTCCCCCCGGAGAGCAGGGGGGGAGAACAAAGAGACTCCATTCTTTCCTCCCCCGTGCTTTCCGGGGGAGGAGTAAGGTGGGGGAAAGCGGATTCAGTGCATAAACGTATTGGGAGTGAGTATGCTGCGTAAGGGAATCTTTGTTTTTTTGCTGCTGACGACTGCCTACGTAGCCCTGATTAAATTTCAGGTCTTCGAAGGCAGCCGCCAAGGGCCTGTAACCTCCGCGCCTGCGGCCGGTAAAGAAGTATCACACAAGGTCTATTTCTTTTCCTTCACCAAATACACGCCGAATGGTGAAAAGGAAATCGAGATCGAAGGGGACTCGGCGGACCTGCTGGCCAAAACCGTGGACCTGATGAACGTCGTGGCCAAAGCCTACGCTGAGGAAACGCCGGTGACGATTACTGCCGATGAAGGCCAGTACAATAAAGACAAGAATCTGGTGCATCTGAGTAAAAACGTAGTGGCTACGACCGAAGACGGCACGCGCCTTTTGACCGAAAAACTCGATATTTATCCCGCGGACCGCGCTCTTGAAACCAATGAACGCGCTTCGGTCAAAAAAGAAAGTATTAACATCGATGGCGAGGGCGCCCGGGGTGATTCGCAGCTTAAGAAAGTCGCTTTTAAAAAGAACGTCACGGTCGTGATCAAAGATGCCGGCGACGGGTTGGCCGAGAGCGGCCAAGGAACGACGGTCATCACCTGTGACGGGCCTTTGGATATCGATTACGAAAAAAACATCGCATTTTTCAATAAAAACGTGGTGGCTAAAGACAAACGCGGCACGCTCACCGCGGATCGTATGGAAGTCCACTACGACAAGGGCCAGCGCCGTGTGGCTAAGATCATTGCCACGGGCAACGTGGTGGTCGAGAATCCGGATGGCAACAAAACGTACAGTGATAATGTGATTTATCTGGCCGACGAAGGGCGCATTATTTTGGGCGGGGACACTGAGGCCATTTACATGGGCGGCGAAGCGCCTAATGAGTTTCAATGACAGGGTCGGTAGCGATCAGGCATGTCCCAACGATTCATGCGTTGGGACTATCCAGCGGCGGCAAAGGAAGGCTGCGTCGTCTGGTATTGCCTGATCGCCGCTGCAAAAGCAGCAGGAGGGAATGAAATATGCATCTTCTTGAACTGAAACAAATGCGCAAGGCCTACAAGGGCCGCACGGTCGTCGATGGCGTCAGCATGCATATTTCCCGCGGTGAAATCGTGGGCTTGCTCGGCCCGAACGGCGCGGGTAAGACCACCACGTTTTACATGACGGTCGGGGTCATCCGCCCGGACGCCGGAAAAATTCTCTTCCGCGGCGAAGACATCACGGCCCTGCCGATGTATCAGCGCGC
The DNA here is from genome assembly GCA_023247055.1 of Candidatus Omnitrophota bacterium. Lineage (GTDB taxonomy): Bacteria > Omnitrophota > Omnitrophia > Omnitrophales > Aquincolibacteriaceae > JAHFHB01. The sequence goes on along the minus strand of JAHFHF010000078.1, from coordinate 132 downwards.
GCGTCTTGGTATAGGCTATCTTTCGCAGGAACCGTCGATTTTCCGCAAACTGACCGTTGAAGAAAACATCATGGCCATTCTCGAAACGATCGACATTCCGCAGGGCGAGCGCCAGCGGCGGCTCAAACATTT
>JAHFHF010000077.1 GCA_023247055.1 Candidatus Omnitrophota bacterium | reverse complement strand
CAAGAGTTTATTCTTCTTTCCCCCACCTTAGTCCTCCCCCGAAAAGCACGGGGGGAGGAAACAAAAAGAGGTTTCTTTTTTCTCCCCCCGTGCTTTTCGGGGGGGAGATTAAGAGGGGGGAGGGAAATCGCACACGGCGCTAACGGCTAAATTTTGAGGGAGGAAAGCAGGCCGGCCATATCGACTTCTTTGCGGCGGAAAAGTTCGAGTTGATCGCGGTTTAAAACCCATGGCACATTCGTATCTGAAACGTTCAAGCTGATCTGCTGGTAGCCGCCAAAGCCATAATTTTTGACCAGGTCGACAAACTCGCGAAACGCCAAATTGAGCGCATAAAGCATGTCTTCGTGCAAAAGGATATTCCGGCCGGGCGTTCCGCCATCCTGATCCCGCAGTTTGGCCTGGATATTCATGGCAAAACGGCCGGGTTCGGGTTGTTCGATATACTCAAACCCAATCTTGATCAGGTGAAAGGTGTTGTGAATGCGTTCATCCGCCGCCAGGTCCGCCTGCACGCGGCGCGTCAGCTGCTGGGCTAAAAATGTACCCAGATGCAGCGGCTCAAGCGTGAACTCCTGCCGCCATTCGGAAAGATTTTTTTCAAGCTGAAGTTCGGTCGGAAAAGCAATTTTGGTCCAATCCCCTTTTTCGTCACGGTATTGAAAGGGAATGATACGCACCACGTGCGGCTCTTCATCCGCAAAGATCGAAACAATAAAAAGATATTCCAGCGGCGTTTTAGAAAGCTTCTGCGTTTTCACGCCCTTGAGGGTGGGATTGACCTTGGCATAAACGACGGCGCCCGTCTTATCGAGATCGACGCTGCGGATATCTTCAATTTGCCATTCGACTTGGGCCCGCGGGCTGGCATCCCCGGGCGGCAGCGCGTCGAAAAAGAGGTGCTTCAAATTTTCAAGCGAAAGTGAGTCGCCCAGGTATTTGAGCCGGACTTTATCCAGCGGCTGAGTGCCCAGGTCTTGAAAAAATTTACGCACCGGTCCATGCCATACCACGGCCTGGTTCAGATGAATTTCGTGCATAATGCGGTTGCGGTATTCTGTGCGCGAAATATCCCAGATACGGACGCGCTTGATGTCATCCAGATAGCCGGTCAGGGTCAGTTCAAGGCCGCTATGCTCGACGTCGGTCACTTGCAAAACATAAAAACGCAGCGGCACGTCGGTGCTCATCATGACACGGGAGAGCGCAAAAAGCAGGTCTTCAATTTTTTCAATTGCTTCCGGCGAAGGCTGGAAGAGTGATTCGACGTTGCGGATACGGCCGGCGGCAATGGCGTCTTTTAGGTCGGTCGAAAACAAGCGCCCGAAAGGCAGGTAAACACCGAGGGTGTCGCCCGCAATCTTGACCTCGACGTTTTCAATGCCGTATTCTTTGCGGCAGATCTCGAGAAGGGACTCTTTAAGCGATTCGTTGGGATACGACTTGGCGCACCCCGAAAGCGCAGTCGCGCAAAGTAGAAGCGGCAGTAAAACACCGCGCAAAAAATTTCTCAGCGTATTCATAAACCGGTTATTTCTTCCCTTCCCAGCCCCCGTCTGCGGCGCCCGTTGAGCCGCCCTGGAACCTGCGAGGGTTGGATTTGCCGTATTCGGCAAAAATGGCTTCAATCTTATCGTACTCCAATTCTTCCTTGACCAGCAATTCGCGCGCAAAACGCTCAAAAAGTTCGTTTTCTCTACGCAAAAGATCTTCAACGTCCTTAAGGCAGTCTTTGATCAGCTGCTGGGTATCCTGGTTCAGCTGATGCTTAATCTCTTCGGAAAGCTGTTCCTGCGGCAGAACCGTATAATCGCCGACAAGCCCTGAGGGGCCCATCCCGCAGCGCCAAACCATGTGATGCGCAATCGTCATGGCCTTTTTAAAATCAGAAGTCACGCCGCTCGTGGTCAAACCATATTTTACTTTTTCAGCAGCATAACCGGCCAGGCAAACCTTGATGTCAGCCAAAAGTGATTCCACGTCTTCACTGTGCCACTCTTCCATCGCCGTCGGATGGACAACCCCCAGCGAAGATTTTCTCGGAATAATCGAGGCTTTGAAGACATCGTCGCGCGGATGCAGAAGAAACGTCGTAATCAAATGACCCGTTTCATGATACGCCGTCATTTCACGCTCGCGCTGGTTAATGGTAATGCGGCTCTTGGTGCCGAGTTCGATGCGTTCAATGGCTTCTGAAATATCATCCAAGCCGATAACATTTTTCTTGTTGCGCACGGAAATCAGGGCTGATTCCTTGACGATGTTTTCAATTTCAGCCGGTGTTTTCCCCACACTTTTGCGGGCAAGGCGCGCAATGTCAATGGCGGGGTCGTGCTTTACTTTTTTGAGATAATATTCAAAAAGTTTGCGGCGTCCATCCAACCCCGGGCGCGTGATGTAGACTTTACGGTCAAAACGGCCCGGACGCAGCAAGGCTTCATCCAAAATGTCTTCACTGGCGTTGGTGGCCCCAATCACCACAATATTTTCTGCTTTACCGGACAGACCGTCCATGGCCACAAGCAGCTGGTTCTGCGTGGTATTATTTTCACCGCTGCCAAACTGATTAAACGTACGCTTCTGTCCCATCGCATCCAATTCGTCGATGAAAATAATGCAGCCGCCGAAACCGTAAGCAAGACTGCTGGCTTTCTTAAACAATTCACGGATGCGGCTGGCACCAACACCCACAAAAATTTCATTGAATTCGCTGGCGGCCATGGAAAGAAACGGCAGGCCGGCTTCGGTCGCAATGGCTTTGGCCAAATAGGTCTTACCACAGCCCGGAGGCCCGATCATCAAAATGCCGCGTAAAATTTTACCGCCAATTTGTTTGAGTTTGGCGTGGTCCTGAATAAGCTGCACTACTTCCCAGCACTCTTCTTTGGCTTCGTCGATCCCGATAACGTCCGAGAAACGGATATTCACTTCTTTGGCTTTGACATTCTTGTTATCCATCTTTGAAAAACCGTTGCGAAATACCATCATGTACATGTAAACAAAAATCACGGCATGGATCATGCCCATGAGCAGCGTAATCGGCAGCTGGGCCAGGGTGATGTTGCGGTAATAGCTTTCCAGCGACATCATGCCCCAGACGGACAAAATAATGAGGGACAAAACCCCGAGAGTAATCAGGATTTTGGTCCGATGATTAAGGAAAGCCATTTTAAGCCGGCGATAGCGGTTACCCATGAAAATCTCCGTTCTGCTGAAAGCTTGATGCGTTAAGTAAGAAAGCGTACGTAAGAATTTTTATTATAAACCTTTTAATGACTATACCTTTATTGTCCAGCCCTTGTCAATGTCACTTATAGCAATAACGATCAAATTTCATCCCACCAATCTTTGTCCCACTTCTTTTGATCCCCGTCTTCTTCTTTAGCGGCAGGCAAAGCATCTCCTTCAGTATCGGCTTTGGCGGGCAAAGATTCATCGTCTTCCCAATCTTCTTCGCCGCCCCCGCCCTCATCTTCCTCGATAAAATCGGGGCTATCCGCCGGCGTTTCAGCGGCAGATGGCAGTACCTGATCTTCCATGGACAGGTCCACCTCAGAAACCGGCGGAGGCGGTTCAAGGTGTGTGCTCGCCTTGGATTTTTCAAAGGGCGGCGCGCCCATAAATCCATTTTTGCCGCCATACCAGCCAAACGTAGGGGTCGCGGGCCCTTTTTCCCCGTCTTTGATTTCCTCAAGCTTGTCTTTGAGTTTAATCGGCGCCGTCTGTGTTTTGATCACGGCATTTTCCTTTTTACGGACCGTGCCCATATTCAGAAAAGCCGCCAGCATCAGGCTGAAAAAGAAAAGAAAAACCGGGATTTTACGCATGATTTTAGACATACTTAAAAAGTACCCTCAAATAGACAGGAAATCAACTTACTCCTCCTTTGTCAGAATGACACGAACCGTAGAGGCCAGGCATGCCCCACCGGCTGATGCGTTGGGACTAGCCAGCGGCGGCAAAGGAGGGCCGTCGTCTGGTATTGCCTGGCCTCTACGGCTCAGGATGACACCAAGGAATTATTCTTTGTTAAGGAAGGACTCGTTTTTCAAGCGGGCGCGGTGCTTGCGTAAGTACTGGCCGGTAAAAGACTCTTTGATGTCCAAAATACCTTCCGAGGGACCGGCATAGACCAGGCGCCCGCCTTGACTGCCGCCGTCCGGGCCCAGATCAATGAGCCAATCGGCCGTATGAATGACTTCCATATTGTGTTCAATCACGACGAGCGAATGCCCGCGGGCCAGCAGTTCCTGAAACGCCTGCAGCAGATAATGAATATCGTGGTAATGAAGCCCGGTCGTAGGTTCGTCAAAAATATACAGCACATGCCCTGACTTGACTGTGGCCATTTCTTCAGCCAGTTTCAGACGCTGGGCTTCACCGCCGGAAAGCGTCGTTGCCGATTGACCCAGCCGGAGATAGCCCAGCCCTACGCGCAGCAAGAGCGCCAACTTCTCCTCCAGGGATTTATGTCCTTGGAAAAATACAGCGGCTTCTTCGACGGTGGACGCCAGCACCTGGTCAATATTTTTGCCCTGATACCGCACTTCCAGAACATGCTTCTGAAACCGTTTTCCCTGGCAGGCTTCGCAGAGCATAAAGACGTCGGCCAAAAAATGCATTTCCACTTTGACCTGCCCGGCCCCTTTGCAGATATCACAGCGCCCCCCGTCCACATTGAAGGAGAATGAAGCAGGCACCAGCCCGCGCTGTTTGGCCTCGCGTGAAGACGAAAAAATCTTGCGGATATCGTCATAGGCCCCCATGTAGGTGGCCGGATTTGAACGCGGTGAGCGGCCGATCGGCGACTGGTCGACTAAAACCATCTGGTCAATTTTTTCAAACCCCCGGATCTTTTGGACTTTCCCCGGTTCCTGGACACTCTGGCCGCGGGCGCGCAGAAAATTTTTATAAAGCACGTCATAAACAAGCGTGCTTTTGCCCGAACCGGAAACGCCTGTGATCACGGCAAACCGGCGCAGCGGAATTGAAACGTCGGTTTGTTTAAGGTTGTGTTCTGCGGCGCCTAAAATTTCAATGAATTCCAGTTTTGATTTTTTTTCAGCCTGCGGCTTTTCCGTGATGCCGGGCACAAACTCGCCTGAAAGGTATTTGCCCGTCAGCGAGCGCGGGCAGGCCGTAATGCCCGCCACACTCCCTTGATAAAGAAGCTCGCCGCCGCGCTCGCCGCCGCCGGGACCGATGTCCAGGACTTCATCGGCCGTTTCGATCATGGCGCGGTCGTGTTCGACCACAATCAGCGTATTGCCCAAATCGCGCAGTTCTTTCATCAGACGAATCAACAGTTCGTTATCACGTTCATGCAGGCCGATGCTGGGTTCATCCAGCACGTAGAGGGTATCGACCAGCGCCGAACCCAGGGAAGATGCTAGATGAATGCGCTGCATCTCGCCGCCTGAGAGTGTGCGCGAAAGCCGCGCCAGCGAGAGATATCCCAGCCCCACTTCCACGAGAAAACGGACGCGTTTCTGGATTTCAAGATGGACCGGCTCCACCCGCGAACGCTCCGCTTCACTAAAACGAAGGCCTTCGAGAAACGCCGACAATTCCGCCAGCGGCAGGCATTGCAGCTGGTGGATATTGCGGTCTGCCACTTTGACCGCAAGGCCCTGCGGTTTGAGCCGTGACTCGGAACAGTCCTTGCACGGAATAAAAGTGCGGTACTTGCTCAAGAAAATCCGCACATGCATTTTATAAGTCTTTTTTTCGAGATACTCGAAAAAATGACGCACACTGAAAAACTTGTCGCCCTCGCGTCCGCGCAGGATGAACTTGCGGTCTTCCGCCGGAAGTTCACGCCAGGGTTTGTCCGTGGGAATTTTCTTTTTGCGGCAATACTCCAGCAGGTGTTTGAATTCCCAGGCTGCGCTCGGCTTGGTCCAGGGCTCAATGACCCCGCCGGCAATCGTCTTGCTCTCATCCGGCACGACCAGGTCCCAGTCGAGCGTAATCACCCGGCCAAATCCCTGGCAGGCGGGACAGGCCCCAAGCGGGCTGTTGAATGAAAAAAGATTGGGCACAGGTTCGCGGAATGTTTGAGCGCAGACCGGGCAGGCCAATTCCTCGGAAAAAGACAGCACTTTCTTTGCTACAGCCGCCTTGATCTTGCCTTTGCCATAGCGGCCTGCCAATTCCAGCGAATCCACCAGCCGTTTGCGGTTTTTGGTCTCCAGCCGCAGGCGGTCGGCCACGACCGTCACAAGGGGGCCGGGCTTTTTTTTCTTGAGGAGTTCTGAAAATGTGACGGGCCCGCCTTTTTCAAAAGCTTCGGAAAATCCCTGGCGCTCCAGTTCCGGCAAAAATTCCTTGACTTGGTCTGCAGCAGTTCCCAAATCCACGTCAAATAAAATAAAAACCTCCGCCCCGGCATATTTTTCTAACAGAAAGCCGGCAATGTCGTCCGGCTGGCTCTTGAGCGCCTCGACGCCGCAGTCCGGGCAAAAAGTCCGGCCCACACGTGAGAACAGCAGGCGCAGGTAGTCATTGATTTCGGTCTGGGTGCCCACCGTGGAACGGGCATTGCTGATGACATTCTTGGCTTCAATCGCAATGGCCGGCGGAATGCCGCTGACGGAATCAACGTCCGGCTTTTCCATGCGTTCCAGAAACTGACGGGCATAGGCTGAAAGCGATTCCACATAGCGCCGCTGGCCTTCGGCATACAGCGTATCCAGCGCGAGCGAGGATTTACCCGAGCCCGAAACGCCGGTCACCACATACAGCTTGCGGTGCGGCAGAATGAGGTCGAAATTTTTGAGGTTGTGGGTCTTAATGCCCTTGAGGATGATGGCATCCATAGACGCTCATTATATCATCCTGGGGAAGAGAGAAGAGCAGAGCACAAGGCACATGTCACAAGACACAAGTAGGGAATAAAGAAAATCCCTAAACCTTGCGCCTTGTGTCGTGTGACTTGTGACTTAATTAGAACTTACCGGTGAGGCGGACGAAGGGGCCGTGGCTGTCGTAGTTGTTGGTCTTGCGGAGATCGTCGTCAAAATCCGTGAAATTGTAGCCGGCGCCGAGCCGGACGTATTCATAAAATTCGCGGTCCACTTCAACGAGGGCGCCGTGGCGCAAGGCTTCCGAGCCGCCCCATTGATAGAGAGAGCGGTATTCCATGGCCAGGTCCCATTTGCGGGTGACGTGAAAATTAAAACGGTTGGCCCAGAGAATATAATTCATACCCAGGCTGCCGCCGTCAAATTCGTTGGCGTAAATAGCGCGTTTAAACGCGAGTTTCTCCACCAGCCCCATATATTTAAACAAGTCGTAGGCGAAATCGATCGCAAAAATGTGGGCCGTTTCATCCGTCTCAACGCCTTGAAAAAGCGGCGTTGAAAACTGAATATCATTGGCAATGTCCCGCGTATACGTATAACGCGTTAAGATATTTAACTTGTCGTTGTCCACAGGCCGGAAAGCCGCGCCGGTCGTAAATTCGGTAAAGTCCGCCGGAATACCGTCGGAGTCGGTATCGATCGTTTTGCCGTAATCAAGCTTTGTGAGCAGCGTAATGTCATCGCTGTATTTGTATTCAACGTAAGTGCGGGCCACCCATTGCCACAATTTACGCACATCCGAGTCGCGGCGGATTTCCAGACGCACGCCGGCCTTGAGTTTTTGATTGTCCGACATGGAAATACCGGCGGAACCCACGGTGACGGTATTGGGCTGAACGAGCGAATTCGCGGCCGCAATGTCCAGGGCCCGCGTCGTACCATTGTCGAGGTGGCGCCGCTCCAGGCGGGCGTCATATTGCAGATTCCAAACTTCGCTCAGCCGCCCCTCAAGCCCCGAGGCATCGGCGGTATAGCCTTCCCGGCCGTTATACGTCGAATAATTTCTTTCCGAATAAATACGGCTCTTGTCGGTCAAGGGCGCCGAACTTCCTATGGCCGTGACCAAAGGCTCGGTGCCGATGCTGCGTGTCCACTTGCGTACCGTCGCATAACTGCGCGCGCCGCTGGTTTCATTTTTTTCAAATCCCATATAAATAGAGTCGCCGATATTACCGGCCATCTGTTCCACATACCCGTAAAATCCCTCCAGCACTTCGTAACGCAGCCCGCCGCCGAACTGGTTGTTGGACTTGCCATTAATCGTCGTCTGGGCTTTGACATACGTCAGCAGGCGCTCGTTGACGTGATACCCCAATTTTGCCGCTAGGGCATTGTTATATTGCACGGAAGAAAGCAGCGACGGACTAAGATTTTGCGGATCGGTTGGAAATTCGGGTGTCTGGCGCTGATATTCCAGGCCGCCCATCCATTGGCCGTCATCATAAACCGCCTGAGCCGTATGCGTGCCATTGCGCTGAAAAGGAGCGGCAACGTTATTTTCATTCAGCGGCAAGAGCTGCGGCACGACCTGCGCCCGGTCAAAACGGTATTTTAAATGGGCATAATCACTCAGCTTGTAGAGCGCGCTGACGCCGTATTTTTTCATGCCCTCCTGGCTGCGGATATGTTCATTGGAAAAACCGGGCTCGACGTCCTGAAGGAACGCGCCCAACTCAAGATTTTTTACGGGCTTGGATTCGGCTTTAAACACATAGGCATTTTCGCGTTGTTTGCCGTTGATGCCCCGTAAAACATCCGTATCGTCAAAACTAATGCCGCCATTGTAAGAGACGGATTGCGCGGTCTGTTTACCGCCGAGGGATTCGGCATACTCCGCAAACAAGCGGGTATTGCGGCCGATTTTGGTTTCCAAATCAACACCGCGCAAATCGTAACGGTCGCGGTCGCGAATTTCTTCAACGTAAGTTCCGCCCACACGCACATGATCCCCCATATGGGTAAAACCGCGCAGGCCGCGGTCGGCATTGGCATAAGAATCCGGGTCGGCTTCAAACTCATAGTCGACGACAAGGTACTGCGGATTGCCGTCTAAAATGTCCAGGGAAATGATCGTGTCCGAAGAAGCCACCGGCGAAAGCGGCCGGGTCAAAAGAATACGGCCTTCTTCATAGTCGATTTCGTAATCAATGCCCTCGACAAGATCGCGGCTTGAAACCTGGATGTTCTGAATTTTGTCACGGACCTCGACACGGATTTTTTCACTGCCTTCCATCATGCGGCGGTTACGCAGGTAGTAAAGCGTACCGCCCGTTGCCAAAAATTCATTATGGTCCGCGCGATGGCCCGCCTCGCTCCAAAAGGCCGTGACACCGCGCACGGAATCGCCGTAAGGCGTTGTGGCCAGCGTTTCGAAATGCGTCTTGAGACCTGAGAGCGAACGGTTATACGTCGCAAGTTCAACATCATTAAACTCGGTCTGGAAACTGCCCCAGCGGATGAAAGAACGGTCCATTTCAACGATGATGTAAAAGCGGTCCAGCGTATTCTGGGTTTCGTAGTCGCGCGTCGAACTGTCGCCGTAAACCGGGTAATAATCTTCGGCATCGAGGTTTTTAAAAAGGGCCGTGCGCTTGTCATCCGTATCGTAATGCGATTTCACCAAAAATTTGCCGCGGAGTTTGCCTTTCAGGTAATAAGAAAGCCGGCCGTCGGTATAAATAGTGCTTTTGTAGCTGCGTTCATCCCCCGCGGACTGCAAATTGCCGTCTGAAAAATTAACGCCGCCCTCGCCTTCGGAGAGCGCCACCATAAAAAAAGTGCTGTCTTTGACTTTGACGGTTTCGCGGTAGGACGTTGTCTCGCCGTCCGGGCTTGTGGACTGCACCACAATCTCTTTGTCGCCGGGGCTGGTATAAACTTCGGTTTGGAAATAACCGTTATTGGGGTCTACGCTGACGGGATAATCATTGACGAGTACCTTATAGCTTGGTTTTGTTTTGCCCTGGACGCGCAGCGTGGGCTTGGCCACCAGCGGAATCGAGCGTTTGCCGTCCTTGAAAAGATTAAAATCCCCCACGGCAGGAATCTGGACATTGGCCTCTTTCAAGGAAGCTGGATTATTCTTGGAAATGACCCTGAAAAACTGCAGGGGCGACCAGTCCTGGCGGCCGGCTTTGTCTTCGACTTTGAACTGATAAGAATAAATGCCGGGTTTAATCAGCAGGCCGTTTTCCATCTGGCCGTTCCAACGCACCAGGGACGGCGGCGCGGCAATACCGAAGCCGGTCCAGACGTCGCGGCCCAATTCATCGCGGATCTCCAAAAACCAGCGTTTCACAAACTCCGCATAATTGCAGTCCAGCTGAAAGGACGCGTCTTTTTCCAGCACGCCGAGACCGGTTTTGAGGGCATCCGGCTCCATCACCACGTTCAGGCGCGATTCGCTGGTGTCCAGTCCTTGCGTAACGCGCACCATCAAGTCTTCCTGAAATTCCTGCGGAATCTTGGAGGCTGGCAGGAACACGGCAAAATTGGCCTTGTTTAAAATACCCGGCGTTGTTCTAACCAGGTAAGACTCTTCGGTAATAAACTGCGTGCCTTCAGGCAGTGTGTGGCCGTCGATTTTGACCACATGCCGGCCCGGCTTGACGGCCGGAATGCTGTAACGGCCATGTTCATCGGTGACAACCACGACACCGTCTTCGGTCGCCAGACGCACCCAGGGCACGCCTTTTTCGCCCTTGTCCTGCACGCCGTTCTTGTTGGCGTCGTGAAAAACTTTACCGATGATCGTACCTTCGTCAAACAAGGGGTCGTTTTTGACCCGTATACGCATACGCCTTGATCCGGAAAGATCGTTCGCGTTAAAAATTTTAACGCCGATTTCGTAGTCCTTGCCCGGCTGGGCACCCAAAGAAACCAGGATCGGACTGACCAGCGTGACCGTTTGTCCGGCCGCCACAGTGCCAATATTGATCAAACCATTTCCGGGCACATTCACAGACCTTCCGTCTAAAATAGTCTTGTTCGGAAGCAGATCCAAACCCGCAGGCAGGTTGATCTCGTAAGCCACATTTGCAAGCGTATCCCCGGACAGATTGACAAAAGACGCCTGCGCCGTCACAACTTCGCCCGGAGCCGCGCTGTGTTTTGAAAGCGAAAGCGTCAGTTCAGCGGGATCGACTGCGGCAAAAACCGAATCAAAGAGAGTGTTTGTGCCTCCGGCACCGTTGCCGTCTAAAACAAAGGCCACACGCCGTGCGCCGGCCGGCACGGTTCCGGTAATCGTGAACCGGACATAACCACCGCCGGCCGGGGCATTGCCCCCGTTGATACGGGCCGATGCAACGGTCTGGATGGTCACATCGGTGCCGTCTTCATTCAGCCGCTTAAACTCGATCTGCAAACGCCCGCCAAGCGGCGCTGCGGCGCTGGACTCGGCCAGCACAGAAAAAGTGACAAAATCCCCTGCTTCCACATTATCCGACAGTTGAAATGTGAATGTGCCCGTTGGAATTTGCAAAAGAAAGCCGCCGGCCGGCGCGGCAGAAAACCCAAGCCCGAGAGCGGTTGCGGAACTAATGCGTATGGCGCCCTGCGAATCATTCCAGTTTCCGAAATTGGTCTGGCCGATCGCATCTTCAAATCCGCCGTTGCCGATCAAAGAACCGGCCAGCGCCGGCCGGGGTTGAATCCCCAGCAGGCAAACCAGGACGCTGAAAATAAAAAAACGGCGTAAAAATTTCAAGATTAGTATCTCCTGCTTGAAAAACTAAGGCCGAAACGCAAGTCCCAGCGGACGGCATTCGGCGCCTCTTTGTCCTGCTTGGCATGCTGCGCAAGACCGACGCCGACGTATTCGGCAAAAAGTTTGGTCTTGGACAGCCATTCGTTTTCTTTAAAGCGGTAATTGCGGAAAGGCATCCAGCGCATCCCCGCGGCCACAAAATACTGGTTTTGATAAGGGAAAGAAAATTCCGTGCTGTTGATGTGTTCAAAACGCATGTAGGGCATCAGCATCAGTTCATCGTTGATGGGGTTGGCCGGCAGCGGAATGCCGGGGATTTTGACACCCAAAGTAATCGAGGAGTTCAGCAGCCAGCCGCGGTAATCTTCTTCAGACCCGAAATTGGTTCTTTCCCAGCGGTAATTACCGAAATGTTCGCCCCAGAAATAACGTTCCACGAAATCGGAAAAATCCCTGGGCTCGGGCTGGTCAAGCGGCGGCAGTTCAACGCCCCATTCATAAAAAATCTGGACACCGGCGACGAGGTCCTCGTCCTTACTGCCTTCAATCGGATCTTTGATGTTCTTGCGTTCGCCATACATGACATAAAAGCGGTAGTTCTTGATCCATTCCAGCACGTTGATGCCGCCCCAGGGCCGGTAGTTAAAAAGCCAGGGGTTACGCGCAAAGGGCCGCCATTCCAATCCGGCGAAAAGCTTCATATTGCTGGAAAAATCCGCGCTGGTCGATTCCAGAGAAACGGTGGATTCCACAAAAGGATCGACGGTATTCATGGGAAAACGGATGCCTTTAAAAACCACGCGGTTGGTCCAAAAGCCGACCTGCGACTCAAAATCAGTGCTCTCGAGATTGGTTTTACGCCAGGTGGTTTCGCCGAAAGACTGCCAGGTGTAGGATTCGCCGGAGGCATCTCCCTGCAAAGGCCCGAAAAGCTTTTCACCGATATCGAGTTGGTCGAGATACTTCAACATCAACTCTTCTTCACGCTCGAAATTAGCCGGGACCTTGATCTCGGCGCCTTGCTGGCCGTCGGTCATCGGCACGTAGCTGGCCGCTTCCACCACCAGCTGCGGGAAATTACCGCCCTGCGAGGCCACGACAGATTCCACGACGGCCACTTCGCGTTTAGCGCTTTCCAGGTCCGGATAGGCTTTATGCCCGACCCAGTAAAGTTCTTTGGCCGAAGCGTCTTTACCCAGGCGCATTTTTTTAATTTCAACCGTCTCAAATGACTCCGAGGCCAGATTATCTTTGACCCATTTTTTGGCATCATCCAGCGTCTGCAGGCCGGCAATGGCACGGGTTTTCATGGCGCCGCCGCCGAAACCCGTGACAATGGCATACTGGCTGTTGAGCGCGGGATTGGGCGACTTGATAAAAACAAAACCATCGATGTCATAAACGTCATAGGCCAGGCGCTGGTCGGGATTCAAATAAAAATTCTCGGCAAAAAGATTGGGTTTGGGCGGCTCTTTTTTGACGGGGCCGCCGCGCCGGGCTTCAGTCCATTTGGCCCGTGTCTGCCTGGCGGCATCCGCATCGCCGGGCAGTGATACCCCTTGCTGGCGTCCCAAAATTTTAGGCGCATCCTCCTCAACGACGCGGACTCCTGCTGCCTGGATGGGTTTACCGGCCATTTCACGCGCCGACTTGGGCGTCGTATCTTGGCGCGCTGCTTTATAAAGCGCCGCATCGTCGTGCACCACCACGACGTCACTCTGCGGAGTTTCGCCGGTTTGTTGCGGCTTTTTTTCTTCCGCTACAGGCGCCGCCGCAACTTCCGGCGCTTTCGCAACCGGTCCGGCAACAAGCGTTGGTTTTACGGCGGTTTGCGGTACGGGTTGCGGAGCCGCAGCGGGCGCTTGAGGCGTTTCTTTGATGGCGGCTTTTTGAATTGGAATTGCAACAACTGCAGCCGGTTTTGGGGCAGCGGTTTGCGGCACGATCTCTGGAGCCGCCGCGGGCACTTCAGGTGTTTTTTTGATGGTTGTTTTCTCAGCAGGAGTTTCGCTTGCCGCCGGTTTTGCGGGAATGGAATTTGCGGGCTGCGGCGTGGCAGCCGCAGGGCCGGGCGTGACGATCACCGGTGTTGCGGCCGGTTTTTTCGCCGCACGTCCACGGGAAGCCTTGAAATGCTCAAGCTGTTTCATCATGAGCGCAATTTCATCTTCTTCGGAAAGTTCTTTTTTCTCCTCAGCCGCCTGGGCTTGAAACGGCAGGCAGGCCAACGCCGTCCAAAGACAGAAAAAGACCGCCCAAAACTTCAAAACGGAGCTCATTTCCTTGAGTTTCTTAACCATTAAAGTAATCGGGCACATTCATCCGCATCTCTTTAAAATTGTTTAAGAAAATCTGATTAAAACGAATCGACAGCCGTACTGCGGAATGATGCGGGATAAAATCGCGCGCCTGAAACTCTTGTTCAGGCCCTACGCTTCCCGGGCCCATGAAGCCCGTGTAAGCGTTAGTTACTCAAACTATCCCAAGGACTTGCGACATATCATAAAGGCCGCTCTTGCGCTTGGCAATAAATTTTGCCGCTGTCAGAGCGCCTTTGGCGAAAGCGTCCCGCGAAGACGCTTTGTGGGTCAATTCAATCCGCTCGCCGTCGCCGAAGAAATAAAGCGTATGATCCCCCACCACGTCGCCGCCGCGCAGGGCAAAAGAGCCGATCTCGCCGCGCGGGCGCGCGCCCACATCGCCCTCGCGCCCGAAAACAGCGTCTTTCTTGATGTTTTTTCCGCGGGCCGCTGCAACGACTTCGAGAAGTTTCATCGCGGTCCCGCTGGGCGCGTCTTTTTTATTACGGTGGTGAATTTCCATCAATTCCATGTCATAGCTTTCATCCAGGGCCTGGGCCGCAATTTCTGCCAGCCGGAAAAGAAGGTTCACGCCAATACTCATGTTCGGCGACTGAACAATGGGAATTTTTTTGGAAGCGGCTTTGATTTTTTTCAGCACGCCCTCCGGCAAAGCGGTGGTTCCCACAACGTAACCGGTCCCGGCGCGTACGGCAGCCGCAAGATTTCCGGCCGTTGCCGAGAAATGCGTGAAATCAATTAACACGTCCGTCTCTTGCAGGACCCTCTGGATATCGGAACTGAGGGCCGTGCCGATGGGCGCAGATCCAAGAAAAGGGCCGATATCAGCGCCGATTTCCGAGCGGTCTGCCTGTTCAAGAGCCCCGGTAATCCGGATATTTTTATCTTTTGCGGCCATGCCGAGAATGGTCCGCCCCATGCGCCCGAGAGCGCCGGCCATCGCAATACGGATCATGACAAAACCCCCAAACGCTTGAGGGCCGCGCGTACGCGCACCGCATTTTCTTTTTTCATTTCGCACAGCGGCAGGCGGAATTCCGGACGGATTTTACCCATCATGCCCAGAGCCGTTTTCACAGGAATGGGATTGGTTTCGATAAAAAGGATTTCAGAAAGTTCCCGCAGGGCTTCATGGTCTTTGAGCGCTGACTTGAAATCTCCTTTGAGCGCGTGGTGGACCAGACTGCGCACCCGCGCAGGCGCCACATTGGCCGTCACAGAAATAACGCCGCGCGCGCCAACGGAAATCATCGGCAGGGTCAGGCCGTCATCGCCCGAAATCACGGTAATCGCGCAGAGCGAAAGAATTTTATCGACCTGCCCCAAGCTTCCTGCAGCCTCTTTGACCGCGACGATATTCGGAATTTTTGCAAGGCGCGCAATGGTTTCCGGCTGGAGCCAAACTCCGGTGCGCCCCGGCACGTTATAAAGAATGATCGGAATGTCGGTTTTACCGGCAAGGTAAGTGTAGTGCCGG